>JAKDIS010000206.1 GCA_030450335.1 Corynebacterium sp.
CCCCTCACACGGCTCACCTGGATCGACACGGTCAAGGGCATCGCCGTGATCCTCGTCGTCCTCTACCACGCGGTCGCCCTCGCCGAACCGAAGTCCTGGTCCGGCGACCAGCTCTCCATGTTCACCTCCGCGCTGCTGACCGTGCGCATGCCCCTGTTCTTCGCGATGTCCGGGTTCTTCTTCCTGCGCCGGGTGGACCGGCCGTGGGCCTGGCAGCTGCGCAACCGCATCGGCCCGTTCCTGTGGCTGTTCGTCGTGTGGACGGCGGTGTGGCTGCTGGTCTTCCAGTTCCTGCCCGTCGAGCGCAACGGCGGCACGGACGTCCGCCAGTTCGTCCTGCTGTTCGTGGACCCCTCGATCGGCCCGTGGTACATCTACGCCCTGGCGATCTACTTCGTGGTGGTCAAGCTGATGCGTCCGCTGCCGGTGTGGCTGCAGTTCGTGATCGGCGCGGCGGTGTCCCTGCCGGTGGCCTGCGGTTTCCTCACGGTCGACTCGTGGGTGTGGACCTCGCTGCTCACCCACTTCATCACCTTCCAGATCGGTGCACTCGGCAACCGGGCGTTGACGTCCATGGCCGGCCGGGCGAACGTGTGGTGGCTGCTGGGACTCGGCGCGGCGTGGGGCGCCGGCACCGCGGCCCTGTTCTTCGTGGGCCTGGGGCTGGACAACCTGGCGCGTATCCCGGTGACCCTGCTGGGTATGGCGATGGGCGTGACCGCGGCGGTGCTGATCGACCGGCACGCCTCGGGCCTGCGCCTGGCGTGGGTCGGCAAGAACACCCTGCCGATCTACCTGCTGCACATCCCGCTGCTGGGCGTGTTCTACAGCGTCGACCTCGACCTGCCCTCCACCACACCGGTGGCCGTGGGTGTGCCACTGCTCGGCACCGCACTGACCGTGGTGGTCGCACTGCTGATCTGGCGGGTGATCCGCGGGATCCCCGGTGTCTTCATCGTCCCGTGGACCGGCGAGGGCGCGAACACGCGCACCGCGCGTAAGTCCCCGACTGCGCAGACCGGGCAGGACGCCCCGGCATCCGACGCTGCGTCCGACGCGGCGCCGGCGCCGCAGCGTCCTGACCGGGAGGGCAGCGGGCAGCTGCCGGTGGGGAACTCCTGAATGCCCCGCCCACGTCCCCGCACACATCTGCGCCCCCGCACCACGGGGGCCCACGCGCGTGCGGTGGGCGTCCTGCTGCTGGCGTTCCTGCTGTGCCTGTGGGGGTTCTTCGCCCTGACGAAGATCTACCTGCCGCGCCTCGACCCGCTGCCGGCGGACGTCGACGTGCTCATGCAGGTCGGCGGCGCCGCACCGTCCGATGCGCTCGCCGCCCGGCAACTCGCCCAGGAGCAGGGCATCTCCGACCTGGTGATCTCTGACCCCACCGGCGTGCAACGCTTCCACGACGCCTGTTGCCCCCCCATGGAGGGCTTGCCCGTGCACTGCTTCGCCCCCGAGCCCTCCACCACCCGCGGGGAGGCCCGGGAGTTCGCCGACCTTGCCGAGGACAACGGCTGGGAGTCCGCCATGGTGCTGTCCACCGGGCGTGAACACGTCGAACGCGTCCGCCTGTACTTCGAACGGTGCTGGGACGGTGACCTCTCCGTGAACCGTCCCGAGAGCCCGCGCTCCGTGGTCAACCACCTCAAGCAGGCCGTCTACCAGACCGCCGGCTGGGGCCGCGCGATGAAGACCCTCGACTGCTGAAGG
>JAKDIS010000111.1 GCA_030450335.1 Corynebacterium sp.
TGGAACGTGTTCAACTGGGACGACGTCGCCGAGCGCTTCGCCGCCGCCAAGAACTAGCGTGACGCGCTAGACGGACCGCACCCACGGCCCCGTACTCCCCGCAACGGGGAGGGCGGGGCCTTCGTGGTACCGCGACTAGGATGGTCACCGTGGGCAAGAAGAAGAACAGCACCGGCACCGGCAGCACCCCGGCCACCCTCGCGTTGGAGAAGGCGGGGACCACCTTCACGGTCCACACCTTCACCCACACCCCCGGGGTCACCGACTTCGGCGGGGAGGCCGCCAGCGCCCTCGGCGACGTGGAACCCGACCGGATCTGCAAGACCCTCCTGGTCAGCCTCGACGGCGGACCGCTGAGCGGGAAACTTGCGGTCACCGTGGTCCCGGTCACGATGACCCTTGACCTCAAGGCCGTGGCCCACGCCTTCGGCGCGAAGAAGGCGACCATGGCCGACCCGTCCGCCGCGGAGCGCTCCACCGGCTACGTCGTCGGCGGGATCAGCCCCGTCGGCCAGAAGAGGCTGCTGGACACGGTGGTCGACGCCGGCACCCGCGAACACCCCACCGTCTTCGTCTCCGGCGGACGCCGCGGCCTGGACATCGAGATCGCCCCCGGCGACCTGGTCGACGTGCTCGGCGCGCGCTTCGACCCCGTCGCCCGGCACTGAAAAGCCCCGGAGCCCCCGCGAGTCCCCCTACCCGCAGGTCACCCCGGTGGCGTGCACCGGGCAGTAGCCGCCCGGGTTCTTGTCCAGGTACTGCTGGTGCTCGTCCTCGGCCAGGTAGTACTCCCCGGACGGGGTCTCCGACAGCAGCGAGACCTCCGTGGTGATCTCGCCGAAGCCGGCCTCCGCCAACTTCTCGCCGTAGGACGCCACCTCCGCCGCGGCCACCTCACGCTGCTCCGGGGTCACCGCGTAGATCACCGAGCGGTACTGGGAGCCCACGTCGTTGCCCTGCCGGTCGCCCTGGGTGGGGTCGTGGTTCTCCAGGCCGGTGCGGATCACGGTGCGCAGGTCCACCCGGGCCGGGTCGAAGACCACGTCCACGACCTCGGAGTGGCCGGTGCGCCCGGTGCACACCTCCCGGTAGGTGGGGTTGACGGTGTAGCCGCCGGCGTAGCCCACCGAGGTGGACTCCACCCCGTCGAGCTGCCAGAACAGCTTCTCGGCGCCCCAGAAGCAGCCCAGGCCGAGGACCACGTGCTCCTGGCCGTCCTTCCACGGGCCGGTGATGGGCGTGCCCAGCACGGTGTGCGGACGCGGGTTCTCCAGCACGGGGTGGCGTCCCCCTGCCAGGGCGGTGTCGGCGGTCGGACGTTCGGCGCGGAAAGGCCCGCCGGACTGGGCGGCGTTCATGGCGAGGATTCGGTCGAGGAAGCTCATACCCTGTCCAACGGACGGGACAGCGCAGGGATTCCCGGCGCGCCCCGACGCAGCCAGCTGCGCACGGCGGCGGTGGCGAAGCAGTCGTCGGCGTTGTAGCGCTCCAGGGTGCGCTGCGCCGCCGAGGCGGCCGTGCCCTCCGCGCCGACGGCGACCTCGAAGAGGTCCACGGCCACGCGACCGTCGACGTCGTCCTGACTGAAGGTGAAGCCCGCGAGCGGGGCGACCGCCTTGAGCCCCAGCGAGGAGTTGGCGGCGACGGCCGCGCCCACCAGGGCGAAGACGTCGACCCATTCCTCGGACGCCAGGAAGGCGTTGACCTCCTCCAGCGTGGGCATCACCGCCTCACCGCCGTCGGGCAGGGGGTACACGGTGCCGCCGTGGCGTCCTGCGTAGTGCCGGAGCCAGTGGTTCTCGCCCTGCCGGGAGTAGCAGTACACCCGGCAGGGGCGGCCCCCGCGCGCGGCGGCGGCGCGCCGCGCCGTCAACCAGGTCCAGAAGGACGCGACGTGGCGTCCTGCGTCCCCGTCGCGGCTGAAGTCGGTGAAGGAGCGGTAGACGCCGCCGTCGAAGGTGCCCCACAGGAACGTGCCACGGCTGGGGTGCGCCTCCATGTCCACGTCGATCTCCACGGCGTCGGCCAGTTCCTCGCCCATGGGGCTCTCCCCGTCGACGAGGTGCTCGGGCATGCGGAAGGTGTGGCCGCACCACAGGTCGGTGCGCACCATCCACCGGCGCATCGGACGCCGCAGGTAGCCCACCCCCGCCAGCCAGGCGGTGGCCAGCGCGGAGGTCTCGCCGGCGTCCTCGTGGGCCAGCTCCGCCAACGTGTCGACGCCCCGGTCGCGCCAGCGCTGCGCCCGGTCGCCCGGCAGCATCAGGCTGAGGTCCCCGGTACGCAGCAGGCGGGCCCGGCAGTGGTTGTGGAAGTCGCAGGTACCGCACTCACGCACGCGCGTGGGCTCGGCCGGCACCGGCGCCTCCAGGGCGCGCACCAGCCCCGGCACGACTCGGTCGGCGGGGATGACCAGGCAGGACGCCAGGCCCGCGCCGATGAAACCGACGTCGCCGGACGCCACGCCCAGCACGTCGAGCAGCGTGTGCGCGACCGCCACCTTCTGCGAGTCCACCGGCGTGCTGCGGTGCTTCATGGCCACCGGCACCGGACGTGCCAGCCCCAGGACGCCGAGGTCGACGGTGCGCACCCCGGCGCCGCGGGCGGCGCGTCCCTGCGGCCGCGACGACGGGGCGCCGACCGTGTGGGAGGTGACGGTGACCGGCATGTACGTCATCGTGGTCGTCGGACCGGCCGCGTCGTCGGTGCGCACCAGCAGGTCCACGTCGCAGGCCAGGGCGCCGTCCGCCAGCCGGGCACCGACGATGAGTCGGGTGCCCGCGGCGATCGCCTCCAGCGTCTGCTCCCCGGCGGTGGCGTCGTCCACGACCTCCACCCGGGTCGGCACGAGCCGCTCCCCGAAGCGTGGCTGCGTGGGCAACGCCGCGGCGACCGCCTCACGCCGCAGCCGCGCCCGGTAGCGGGCGAGCGTGCGCTCCACCACGGACGACACCGTCAGCTCCGGCGACAGCCGTCCGGACCCCACGGCGCGGTTGAGTACCCGCCGGTGGCGGCACCCCGTCAGGTCCGACGGGGTGACGGGTCCCGCGGAACCCTCGGGTCCCACGGAACCACTGCCCTGATACGCCCACATACCGCCCCATACTATTGAGTAGACTGGCACGGAGAAAACAGCCGTCGACACGGTGACACGGCAGCAAAGGCAACCACGACAGGTACGGGAGAACATCGACCATGGGAATTCTCAGCTCGGCACGACGGCGCCGCCACGAAAAGCGGGCGAGCTACAAGGCGGCGAAGGTCCAGGCCCGCACCGAGGCACGTGAGACCGCCAAACTCGACAGGAAGAAGCAGGACTACCTGGAGAAGATGGCACGCAAGGTCCGCAAGGAGGAGTCCCGCAACCTCAAGGCGGAGCGTAAGCACGACGCGAAGCTGGCGCAGGCCACCGTGGAACAGATCAAGGCCGGCCGGTTCAACGCCAAGACGGTGGTGCGCTACACCGGCGCACTGCGCGTGCTGCTCCCCGTCGCCATCCCGCTGGCGTACCGGGCGTTCACCCAGCTGTCCCAGCGTTCCTCCGGCGCCGGCCGCGGCACGACGGCCGAATTCTCCAACTTCGTCGGAGTCGGCGCCCCGCAGCGCGCCCGGATCGCCGACCTGCGTACCCGCATCGACCGCGGAAATGTTCCCGACGGTTTCGCCAAGGACGCCAATGCCCGGCTCGACGAGTTGGAGAATTCACTCGACAATGCCTCGGGAATGTCCGACTCGCAGACGAGCAACCTCACTTCCAGCGTCTCCACGGAACTGGACCTGCTGGACCGTCAGTTCGCCGAGAAAGTCTGACGTTCCCCCTTCCCCCACTACTCTCCCCATAAGTAAAAGATCATCTTATATCCACCATGAAATGGCGGGAGATCATCGGGGATGACAATTAGTGCACGAATGGACTACACTTCCGGTCAATGGCACCTTCACATGCCACATATTCGCGCCATAAAGGCGCACACGACCGGAAGGAAGTAACAGAAACCATGGCACGCAAGGAAGTCACCCAGTTCTTCGATGACCTCGACAACACCCCGCTCACCGCGGACGAGGTCAACGTCGTCGAATTCACCTACAAGGGCTCCACCTACGTTCTGGACCTCTCCGAGGAGAACGCCCAGAAGTTCGCCGACACCGTCGAGCCCTACATCGCCGCCGGCACCAAGGTCACCCGCGTCCGCGGCCGTGGCCGCCCGGCAGGCAACACCGGCAAGTCCGATTCCGGCCGTAACCGCCGCATCCGCGAATGGGCACGGGACAACGGCCTGACCGTCTCCACCCGTGGCCAGATCGCCCGCGAGGTCATCGACGCCTACGAGGCCGCCAACCCCTCGGACCGTTGAGTCCCCGGCGGGGGTTGTGCCCCCGTCAGAGCATGCGTCACAGCATCCCCGCCTCACGTGCCGCCGCCACGGCGGAGGTCCGTGAGCGCACACCCAGTTTGTCGTAGACGTGGGCGAGATGCGATTTCACCGTGGCCTCGGACAGGAAAAGATCCGACCCGATGTCACGGTTCGACTTTCCCCGGGAAACGGCGTGGAGAACCTCGAGTTCGCGGGCGGACAACGTCGTCGCCGGATCCTTCTCCCGGTCACGTAGCCGGTGCGCGACCGCCCCGGACAGCGCCGCCGCCCCCTGCGCGGCCGAGCGCACACCGCTGATGAGTTCCGCCGGAGGGGAATCCTTCAACAGGTATCCCACCGCGCCGGCCTCCACCGCCCCGAGGATCTCCACGTCCGTGTCGTAATTCGTGACGACGAGGACATTGGGTGGGGCCGGGAGTTTCCGGATTCGTTCCGTGGCCTGTGCCCCGGTCTCCACCTCCCGCCCGGCCGCACCTGCACCGAAACGCAGGTCCATGAGGACCACGTCCACTCCCGGGCCGTCCTCCGCAAGGTCGGCGACGGCGTGCACCGCCGAATCGGCCGAATCCACCTCGCCGACGATGTCGATGTCCTCGGCGCTCTCGAGGACGGCACGCAGGCCCATTCTCACGATTTCATGGTCGTCCGCCAACAGGACACGAATCATGTCGTTTTCCTCCAGTGCCGTCGTTTCCGGGTCCATCCTACAATTCCCCCGTCGACGGCCCCCCCCCGGACAATCACGGCCGCAGCGGCACCTCCACGGCGACGGCCGTGCCCGAACCCGGCGCGGTCTCCACGACCACGCTGCCTCCGAGGTCGCTGACCCGTCGACGCATCGTCGCCAGGCCGATGTGGCCTTCCCCGGCGCGCTCAGCCAGCGTGGACTCCACCTCGGGCAGGTCGAAGCCCGCGCCGTCGTCCACCACGTCGAGACGCACCGCGTCCGGGTTCACCGACAGGGTGACGCGCGCGCGTGAGGCTCCCGAATGCTGCCGGACGTTCGCCACCGCCGACTGCGCCACGCGCAGCAGCACCGTCTCCACGCTCACCGGGAGGCGCGCCTCGGCGCCGCCGGCCGCGTCCGCCGGGGCGTCCACACTGACCTCCAGCCCGTCGCCGGACGTGGCGCGGGCGAGACGCCGCAGCGCGTCCACCAACGAACCGTCGTCCAGGCCCGACGGCTGCAGCGCGGCGATCATCGCCCGGGTCTCCCGCAGACTGCCGGCGGCGACGTCGCGCGCGAGCAGGAGCTTGTCGACAGGCGGCTCCCCTACGTCCCCTGCGTCCCCTGCGTCCTTGTGCGCCCGCACGTCGCGCTCGGCGGCGTGCAGCAGCATCTGGATGCTCGACAGCCCCTGCGCCACCGTGTCGTGGATCTCGTGCGCGAGACGTTCCCGTTCCTCCACCACCCCGGCCGCACGCTCCGACTCCGCGAGCAGGTGGCGGGTGCGCACCAGCTCGTCGATGAGCCGGCGCCGGTCCTCACTGACCACGTAGAGGCCCTCGACGGTCACCCCGATCGCCACGGCGACCAGCCCGGACAGCACGGGCCCGAGGACCGCACCCGTCGACGGACCGGCCACCGCCACCGACAGGCCCGCGGCCACGACCGTCACCACCGCCGTCGCCGTCACTCCCCACCACAACGGCAGCAGGTACAGGTAGAGCGCGAACAACGCCAACGCCAGGTACGACGCCGTCGCCTCCTGCACCGCCAGCAGGATCCACAGGACGGTCAACGCCGTCAGCCACGTCACCCGCCCCGGCAGCGCCGCCGGCACCGGACGCGACAGCCCCGCCGCGGCGAGCAGGCCGAACGGCACCGCCGTCACGGCCACCAACGTCGGCGGACCGTCCCCCCGTCCCGCCGCCGACCAGACCGTGACCGCCAGCAGAAGGCCCACGAGGATGGCGATACCTCCCCGCATCACCACCGAATCCCGTACCGCGACGTCGTTGTCCATGGGAACACAGTATCCTCGACACGTGGAGTTCATCGAGTACCCGGTATCCGCAGTGATGAAGCTGTGGCACATGGCGCTGACCGCCATGGGCGTCGCCGACGCCACCGCATGGACGGCGTCGATCGCGCTGCTGGTGCTCACCGTCCGGCTCTTCCTCGTCCCCTTCGCCTACCGCGCCTACCGTTCGACGCGCGTGCTGGTGAACCTGCGCCCGGCCCTGCACGCCCTCGACGAGGAGTACCGCAACCGGCTCAGCCAGCCCGAACGCCGCGAACTGCTGAAGAAGCGCCGGGAGCTGCAACTCGCCAACGGCTACCGGGTGCGCGACGGTTGCGTGCCCGCCCTGATCCAGGTCCCCTTCTTCATCGGCCTGTACCGCATCCTGCTGCAGGTCGCCCGACCCACGGACCTGGAGGCCGCGTCCCACCCCGGCATCGGGGCGCTCAGCGGGGACGACGTGGCGCACTTCCTCGACGCCGACATCCTCGGCGTCCCGCTCGCCGCGTACTCCACGATGACGGACGAGCAGTTCGCCTTCCTCGGCACCACCGGTGCCGAGGTGTTCACCTTCGCCCTGCCGTTGTGCATCACCGCCTCGGTGTTCACCACGCTGAACATGGCGTACTCGATCTACCGCAACTGGCTCACCCTCGACGAGAACAACGGCACCTCCCGCGCCCTGTTCAAGATGCTGTTCTTCCTGGCGCCGGTGGCGATCCTGGTGCCGATCGTCTTCGGACTCGCCGGCCCCGCCCCCGCGGCGATCATGTGCTACTGGGTGATGAACAACCTGTGGACCATGACGCAGAACATCAGCCTCCACCTCGTCCTCGACCGGCAGGTGCCCTACTCCGAGGAGTTCCGCGCCCACCGCGCCGAGGTCGGCGCGGCGCGCAAGGCCCGACGGGCCGAGATCAAGGACGCCGGACGCTCCCTCCGCGAGCGATCCCGCGAGCGCAGCGCCCGCATCAAGGCGTTGGACGCGACGCTGCGTCGTTCCTCCCCGGCGTCGGTGTGCGACGACGCCACCGCCGAGCGCGAGCGCCTCGTCGCCGAGGAAGCCGCCGACCGGGAGGCGACCGGGAGGCTCATCAAGCGCGAGAAGCTGGAGCGCGCCGCACGGCGCACGCGCCAGCGGGAACTGCAACGCCAGGCGATCGCCGCGAAAAAGGCGGCGAAGGCCTCGAAGGCCGGGCAGGATGCTGTCGGCGCGGCCGGGGACTCCGGGGACTCCGGGGACTCCGGGGACTCCGGGGACTCCGGGGACTCTGACGGCACGGAGGGACCCGAGAGCGCCGAGGGTGCGTCCGACGCCGTTCAGGCCGCCGAAACGTCCGGCCCCACCGCACCCAGCGCGCCCAGCGGAGGCCGGCACCGGCTGCCCGAGCCGGACGAGGACGCCGATGCCCGCCCCTACCGGGGGCGGCACCGCCTCAACCGCTGACCCCGGCCAGATCCGCCGAGGGGCGAAGATCGAGCGTGGGA
>JAKDIS010000112.1 GCA_030450335.1 Corynebacterium sp.
CGCCGCGCAGGTCAAGGCAGCGGAGGACGCCGAGGACGCGGAAGCCGCCGAAGGTAGCGCGGGGCCTGCCGAGGAGATCCACGGGGTGTCCTCGCGTCCCCCGCACGACCTCGGGGCACTGGACTACCTGGACGAGCCGGTGACCTCGGTGCTCGACATCGGCATCATCTCGCAGACCGCCGCGATCGCCGCGGAGTCGCTGGGGCTGGGCACGGTGTTCCTCGGCTCGATGCGCAACGACATCGGCGCGGTGCAGGAGATCCTCGGCGTCCCGCAGGACGTGGTCCCGTTCCTCGGGCTGGCGATCGGCTACGGCGATCCGTCGGAGAACGCCGGGGTGAAGCCGCGGCTGCCGATGGAGCTCTTCGTGCACCACGACCACTACAACGACCGTGGTGGCGACGAAGCTGGTTCAGCCGGGGAGCGTGAGCGTGCCGCCCTGCTCGCCGACTACGACGAGGTTCTGGGCGCCTACTTCGCCCGCTACGGCCAGCACCCGCAGTGGTCGACGCAGACGCTGCACCGGGTGTCGGACAAGGCCGCCACGAAGACGAAGCGTCACCTGCTGCGCCGCTTCCTGGAGCGCGCCGGCTTCGCACTGCGGTAGTCAGCAACCCCGGAGGGTGGTGCGACCATCCTCCGGGGTTGCTCCGTGGGGTGCCGCCCGCCCGGACTGTTACCCTGCACAGACATGACACGACGACCGGACTCAGCGTCAGACCTGCGAAGCACCCTGAACGGACTCGACGGTGCAGGCTACGGCGCGTACAAGAAGCTGCGCGGCTCCCACCGGCTGCACACCACCTCCGGCACACCGGTGACCCTGTCGATCGACAAGGTGCAGGCAGACCCCTTCGCCCCGCCGTCGTTGATCCAGGCCAGCGTGCCGTGGTCGGCGACCGGCATCCCCGGCGACGCGTCCGGCGAGGTCCCGCTGCGCGACCACCTCACCCGGCGCGTGGCCACCGCCCTGCGCGCCCACAACCCCTCCGGTGGCAAGGGCGCGGGTTTCCTGTCCGTCGATGCACCCGGCCAGCAGGTCCTGGACCGCAGCAGCGTGGCCGTCGAACCGGCGGGGAGAGCCGGGCAGGACGCCCACCTCACCGTCCGGCTCGAGGCGGCGATGCCCGCCCAGGGCCGACGCATCCGCGGCCGGGCGGCGGCGACGTTGCTGTGCGAGGTGCTGCCCGCGGTGGTGCAGGATGCGCTGCTCGACCTCGATACACCGTCGCTGGACGCTCTCGCCCAGGCCCGCAGAACCTACCGTGACCAGGAGTTCCTGCGCTCCTGGCTCGGCGGGGAGGGCCTGGTCGGCTTCGTGGCGGACGGTTCGGTCCTGCCGCGTGCGGCCGGCAACTCGCAGCGTCCGCTCACCAGCGCGGTCCCCTTCGAGGCCCCGGAGTCCCTGCGGCACACCGTGACGCTGCCCTCGGGCCGGACGGTGAGCGGGCTGGGCGTGCCGACGGGTGTCACCTTGATCGTCGGCGGCGGCTACCACGGCAAGTCCACGCTGCTCAACGCGCTGGAACTGGGGATCTACAACCACGTGCCCGGCGACGGCCGCGAGTTCGCCGTCACCGACGCCGACTCCGTCGCCCTGCGCGCCGAGGACGGACGCCCGGTCACCGACGTGGACATCTCCGCCTTCCTCCACGACCTGCCCGGCGGGACGAGCGGGAGAACTCCCGACACCAGCTGCTTCTCCACCACCAACGCCTCGGGCTCCACTTCCCAGGCCGCCGGACTCGTCGAGGCGGTGGACTCCGGTGCGACCACCCTGCTCATCGACGAGGACACCTCGGCGACGAACTTCATGATCCGCGACGACCGGATGCGCACCCTCGTGCCTGCTGCGAAGGAGCCGATCACCCCGCTGGTCGACCGCGCCCGCTCCCTGCACGATGACCTGGGTGTCTCCACCGTGCTCGTCGCCGGCGGCTCGGGCATGTTCATCGACGTCGCCGACACGGTGATCATGCTGGACGGCTACCGTCCGGTGGACGTCACCGCGCGCGCCGCCGAACTCGCCGAACCTGCCGGACGCACCGAGCCGATGCGGCGTCCTGCGCCCCGCACCCTGGCGCGTGCGTCGTTCTCCTCCCCGGGACGCGGCGGCAAGGGGCCACGGCCCCCGCAGGCGAAGGGCCTGCACACGGTGCGTGCCGGCGGGAAGTCGGACGAGGACCACATCGACCTGGCTGCCTGGTCGCAGCTCGTCGACTCCTCACAGACCAATGCCATCGCCGCCGCTCTCGCCGGGCTGGATCTCGACGGTGCCACTCCCCTGGTCGAGCTCGTCGACGAGGTTGTCGCCCGGGTCGACCACGACGGGCTGGACGTACTGTCCACCCACGGCGCCGGACGCCACCCCGGGCATCTGGCGGGAGTGCGCCGCCACGAGATCGCCGCCGCGGTGAACCGCTACCGCGGACTACGCGCCACCCGGGCCTGACCGGCTACTGGGGCACGGAACCTGGGGGCGTGGCGATGACCACGTCGTCCGGACCATTGCAGATCTCGCCCGCCTGAAGCTCCGCGCTGCGTCCGGCGGACGGAATGGAACAGCTCCACTCCCCGACCATCATGGCCAGGGTGTTGCCGCCGCCCTCGGACGGGGCGCGCTCGCGGTACTCGTCGATCACGCCCTCGGCCGTCAGGCACGACACCGAACCCTCGCGGACCTCCACCAACGTGTTGCCGGACGCCGCCCCGCACGTCGTACCCGCCGACACCGGTTCGTCGGTCTCGGCGTAGTCCTCGGTGATCTCAGGTTCATCGGGGGCCACGTGGTACTCGGAGTCGAGGACGTCGCCGGCGACGGTCATGGCGCGGTCCTCCCCGCTGACGGTCAGGCCGGTGTCGCCGACGGTGCAGTCGAGTTCACCCTCCTCCAGGGCGCAGGATGCCTCACCGACGCTGATCCTTTCCCCGTCCTGCAGTTCCCCCGGGGCCGGCGGCACGCCCTCGAGCAGCGTGTAGGTGACGCCCTCGGCGGTGATCGTCGCCGCACCCGGACGCTGCCGCTCGAAGGGCGGGACCTCGATGTCCGGGGCATCGTCCGGGGCGATACCGCTGCAGGTCACGGACGTGGAGTCGGACGCAGCACTGTCCTCGGCGACCACGCAGAGACCCATGTCCGCCGAATCCGAAGCACCCGTGCGGTAGTTGAAGATCGTGCGCCCGTCCCGCTCGAAGTCGGCCGGGTCGACGTCCACGACCGTCGGGGTGTCGGTCGCCGAGGCCGTCGCCGACGTCGATTCAGGGGCGAAGGTCGGCGTCGGTGCGTCCTGCCCGTCCCCTGAGGAGGAGCAGCCGACGATGAGGGATGCCACGGCAAAGGCACCGGTGGCGAGGGTGGTTATCTGTAGTCTCCGCACAGGAACGTGTCTACCAGGTGGGCGTACGCCCTGACCGTCAAATCCAGATCCTCGAGGTACAGGTGCTCGTCGTGGGTGTGCAGCTGCGCGTTGACCTCGGCCAACGTGCGCTCGCGGGCGTTGAGGGCGAAGCCGTAGCCGACACCGCCGAGGCGCCTGGCGAAGCGAAGGTCGGACCCACCGGCGGCGAGGGCGGGCACGATCCTCGCCTCGGGGAAGAACTCCCCCACCGTCTCCCCGATCGCCCGGTACAGCGCGGAGTCGGTGGTCGACACCTCCGCCGGCTCGGAGATCAGCCGTTCGATGGTCACCTCGTCGGCCAACTCACCGAGGACGGCGCGCAGTTCTGCGTCGACGGAGTCGTCGTCCTGCCCGGGCAGCGGGCGGATGTCGAGCTCCAGGTAACCGCCGGACGGCAGGACGTTGATCGCCTGACCGGCACGCAGCACCGTCGGCGCGATGGTCAGGTGCGACACCGCGTCGGCGTAGCGCGCCAGGTCACCGAACTGCAGGTAGGCGGCGTCGTCTGCACCCGCGAGCAGGGCGTCCTGCACGTCGGGGTCGAAGCGGAAGGCCTCGACGAAGCCCCGCCACAGCGGGTCCTTCGACACCGCCGGACGGTGCGCGGCGATGCGTCCGGCGACCTCAGCCAGGCGGGCGACGGTGAGGTCGCGGCCGAAGGGCTGCGAGCCGTGGCCGGCGTCGCCGGAGACGTGCAGACGACGCTGGGCCGCGCCCTTCTCCCCGACGACGACCACCACGGCGTCCTGCCCGTCGGTGGTGGGCAGGTGCGATCCACCGGTCTCGGAGACGCAGTTGCGCCAGCTGAACGCGTCCGGGTGCTGCTCGGAGAGCCATTTCGCACCCAGCCCGCCGCGGGCCTCCTCGTCGGCGACGCCGACGAAGGTCAGCGTCCCGCGCGGTGGGCGGCCGGAGCTCGCGGCTCCCCGGGCGGCACGGGCGGCCTGCCGGGTGACCACCGCCATCGGCGCGGTGAGCCCCAGCATGTCCACGGTGCCGCGGCCGTAGATCCTGCCGTCGATGACCTCGCCGCCGAAGGGGTCGACGCTCCAGCGGTCGCGGTCGACCGGGACCACGTCGGTGTGGCCGAGGAAGGTCAGCGGTTCGGCGTCCGGGTCGCTGCCCGGCACGGTGACGATGATGCTGGTGCGCCCCTCACGCGGCTGCAGGCGGGTGACCTGAACGGACCCGGCGGCGATCTCCTCGGCGAAGAAGGCCTCCAGGGTGTCGGCGTTGCGGACCTCCTGGCCGGAGTCGGCGGTGAGGTCGTTGACGCAGGCGTTGCGCACCATCGCCTGCAGCAGGTCGAGGGAGTCTGTGTAGAGCTCGCCGTAGGAGTCGCTCATCGCAGCGCCTCCGGCACGTACCAGTAGTCGCCCTCGCCACGGCCGTCGAGGTAGTCGGCGAACTCGTCGGAGCGGTAGGCCTCGACCACGGCGTCCGCCCAGTCGGTGTCGGTGTCCTCACCGCGCACCACGGCGACGAGCTCGAGGTCGGGCAGCAACTCCTCCTGCAGCAGCTGCAGGTCCGGGTCCACCCCGGCGGCGTAGGACATGGAGCCGGGGATCACCGCCCAGTCGACGTCGTCGAGCGCGCGCGAGATCAACCCGGAGTCCAGGGTGCGGATGTCCAGGTCGTGGGGGTTGCCGGTGATGTCGGCGGCGGTGAGGTTGGTCTCGTCGGCGTCGTCGGCGAAGGTGAGCCAGCCGGCCTGGCCGAGGATGCGGTAGGCGCGCGAGGCGTTCGACGGGTCCTCGGGGATGCTCACGGACTGCCCGTCGGCGACGGCGTCGAGGTTGTCGTGGCGCGAGGAGTACAGGCCCGCCGGCACCGTGGGGATCGGCGTGATCGCCGCCAGGTCCGCCCCGGACTCGTTGTTGAAGTTCTCCATGTAGGCGGTGTGCTGGTCGACGTTGAGGTCCACGCTGCCCTCCTGCAGTGCGACGTCGGCCTGCTGCAGTTCGGAGAAGTCGTCGAAGGTGACCTCGTAGCCCTCGTCCTCGAGGATCGGCACCACGCCCTCGCGGAAGAGTTCGCTGTAGGGCCCCGGGGACGTCCCGACGCGGATCGTCCCGTCCTGCGCGTCGTTTGCGCCGGATGCGCAGGACGCCGCGCCCATCGCGAGCGCGGCGGCGACGGTCGTCGCCCCGGCTGCGCGTAGGACGCGGCGGGTGGTGCTGCCTGTGGCGCTGGTGGCGCTGGTCATGCTGGTCTCCTCGTGGTGGGTGGAACGTCGTCCACCCACCACACTAGACCAGTCAGTCTAGTCCGTTACCGGAGGGGGAGACGAGGATCTTCACCGCGGTCTCGTTGCGGTTGATCAGCGTGTCGAAGCCCTCGTCGACCAGGCCCTCCAGGCCGATCTTGCCGGTGATGAACGGGGCGAGGTCGATCTTGCCGGACTCCACCAGCTCGATCGTGGACGGGTGGGAGTTGACGTAGCCGATGGTGCCGCGCACGTCGAGCTCCTTCATGACCAGCTTGTGCATGTCGAAGTCGGACTTGTGGCCCCAGATCGACACCACGACGAGCACACCGGTGGGACGCAGGGCGTCCATCAGCGTGTCGAGCACGACCTGCACCGAGGTGCACTCGAAGGCGACGTCCGCGCCGACCCCGTCGGTCAGCCCGTTGACCTCGTCGACGACGTTGACCTCGGCCGGGTTCAGGACGACGTCCGCCACCCCGGAGTCCAGTGCCTTCTGCCGGCGCAGCTCGGAGAGCTCCGACATGATGACCCGGGCACCGATGGCCTTGAGCACCGCGGCGGTGAGCAGGCCGATGGGGCCGGCGCCGCCGATCAGGGCGGTCTTGCCCTTGGCGTCGGTGGCCAGCAGGCCCGAACGCTCCACGGCGTGGTAGCCCACTGTCAGCGGCTCGATCAGCGCAGCCTGGTCCAGCGGGATGGACTCGGAGATCTTGTGGATCCAGCGGCGACGCACGACCACGTTCTCCGAGAGTCCACCACCACGGCCGGCGAGGCCGATGAAGTTCATGTTCTCGGAGAGGTGGTAGGTGGTGGACTCGGGGCCGGTGTCCACGCCGTCGGCGATGATGTAGGGCTCCACGACCACGTGGTCGCCGACCTTCAGGTCGTCGATGCCCTCGCCGACCTCGCTGACCACGCCGGAGAACTCGTGGCCGAGGGTGACGGGAGCGTCCTCCCCGGAGATCGGGTGCGGCTTGCCGCAGGCCGGACAGAAGATCGGGCCGTCGAGGTACTCGTGCAGGTCGGTGCCGCAAATGCCGCACCAGGCCACGTCGATGCGGGCGGTGCCGGGCTCCAGCGGCTGCTGGTCGATGTCCTCGACCCTGATGTCGCCACGGTCGTAGAAACGTGCTGCTCTCATGGTGCGGTCCAGTCCTTCCGGGAGGGTGTGGGACCACCGGGTTGACGGCCCCGCGACACCCCCGAGATTAGCCACTTCCGGGGCGCTCCGCCGTAAGGATATAACTCCAGAAATAGTTGGATTTATGACCCCTGAACGGCAGATCACAGTGCCTCTCGAGGGGCGTCGCGGAACACAGAAGCTGTGCCTGGCCTGAGCTCCAGCTAGTCTCCCGTCAGCTCCCCAGCACACCACAGGACGGTGTGGTCGCCGCCGCGGCGACCAGCCCGGCAGACAACCCGTTGATATAGCGCGCCTTCTCCGCGTCCGTGATCCCGTGCGCTCCCCCGCCAGTGGCGCTGCCGAACTCACTGTAGACCCAGGGGGTGTCGGCGATCAGGGAGATCACCGGGATGTCGCCCTCCCACAGCGGGTCGCGTCCATTAAAAGAGTTGTCGTGCACAGACACCTGCGTGCCCTCCAGCAGCGATCGCGCACCGGCCACCACCCCGGACATCCGCTGCGACTCCTGCGCCACCGCCGGGTTGTCGAAGGTCACCGTGGCGGACTGTCCGTCCTGCCCGGTGCCGGTGCGCTGACCACCCTGACGCTGCGGGAAGATCGCCGAGTTCGCCCCGCCGGGTGTGGTGTGCACCGACACCCCCACGAAAGCCCCGGCGTCCGACGCGCGGTCGACCCGCTCGCGGTAGGTCACGTCGTCGTCCACCGACTCCTTGAGCAGGACGCTATCCACGCCTGCCAGCACCAAGCGCGACTCGACGGCGCGGGCGATGTCCATCGCGTCGACGTCCTCCTGCTCGTTGGGGTAGTCGATCATGCGCACGCCGGTGACCGGGTCGAAGTCCTCGGTGCGGGTGCCGTTGTGCCCCGGGTCGATCGCGACGACGCACCGGTCCGCCGAGCTGCCCGACGGAAGAGAGGGCAGGGATGACTGGGCGTACGCCACCCCGGTCCCCCCCCCCCCCACCGCCCTACCCACCGCCCCGCCCCCGGCCCGCGCCCCCCGCCCCCCACCCCCCCCCCCCCCC
>JAKDIS010000113.1 GCA_030450335.1 Corynebacterium sp.
GTTCAAACATCCCACGCTCGATTTCCGCCCCTGTCTCCCCGCCGCCAGAGCCACTTTGGTACCCGGCCGCCGCCGGCACGCAGGCCCGCAACGCCGATGCGCCCGGGGGTGTCTGTCCCGGGCGCGCCCGTGGCGGTCCCCGGGGTCGCGGCGTGAAGCCAGTAGAGTCAGGGACCGTGACTGCAAAGATGACCCCGGCCGGCTCCTCCTCCGGCAGCGCACGCCCCGGTGGCTCCGGAGACCCCGGCGACACCGGCGCCGCTGCCACATCCGGCGGGACGACTTCCCGTATGGACGCCCTCCGGGACTCCCTGCGCACCCCGGCCGGTGTGCTCACCATGGCGGCCTGGCCGTTGGCCATATTCACGATGATCCACCGGGTGTTCCTCAGCCCGCAGAACAGCCACCCCACCGACGACTTCACCACCGTGTGGAACGCGCTGCACCGGTTCATCGACGGCGTCCCGGTGTACGACGAGAACTACACCTTCGTCGACCCGCACTACCTCTACTCCCCCGGCGGCACGCTGCTGCTCAGCCCGCTGGCCTACCTGCCGACCTGGGATTCCGGCCGGATCCTGTTCATCTTCGCCAACGGCGTCGCGGTCCTCGTGGCCCTGGCGATCCTGACGAAACTGGCCCGCCGGTCGCTGACCGGCCCGGTTCTGCCCGTGGCGGCCTTCCTGGTGTTCTCCACCGAGTCGATCACCAACACCCTGCTGTTCTCCAACATCAACGGTGTGCTGCTCTTCGTCGAGGTCGTCTTCCTGTGGTGGATCCTGGTCGGCGCCGGCGACGTCTCCTGGCGCTGCGGCGCCGGGACGGGGACGCGCAGCACGTGGGCCACCGTCCTGGCGGGCATCGCCGTGGGCCTGGCGATCACCGTGAAGCCGCAGTTCGCCGTCCTGCTCTTCCTGCCGTTCGTGCGTCGGCAGTGGTGGGCCGTGGTCACCGGACTCGCGGTGCCGGTGGCGTTCAACCTCGCCGCCTGGCCCCTGATGGCACGGCCCGGGGACTACCTGGACAAGCTCATGCCCTACCTCGGCGAGGTCCGGGACTACGCCAACTCCTCGGTCTCGGGGGTGGGCGTGTACTTCGGCATGTCCGACTGGTTCGTGCTGCTGATGCGCGCACTGTTCGCCATGGGTGTGGCTGTCGCGGTGCTGGGTCTGCTGCGCTGGCGCAACTCCGACCCGCTGATGTGGTCGGCGACGACGGCCGGCATCCTGATGACCGGGGTGTTCCTTGTCAGCTCGCTGGGCCAGATGTACTACTCGATGATGCTGATCCCGATGATCTTCACCGTGTTCTGCCGGTTCTCGGTGATGCACAACCCGGTCATCTGGGTCGGTATCTACTGGTGCATGTCGGGTGACTCCTGGAACTCCGACCGGTGGGAGTGGCCCGGGCGTATCGTCGAGTACACCCGCGGCACCGTCGGCTGGGGGCTGATCATCCTGGCCGCCGCGACGTCCGTGGTCGTCTGGCTCGTCACCGACTGGCGGCGCCAGCACCACGGTGCACCGGAAGAGGCATCAGAGAAGAACGAGCACGTAGAGCAGGAACAGAGGTAGCCACCATGACCGAGAACAACCCCGACGTCCGTCCCCTCGAGGACTTCTCCGCGCTGAGCGACGAGCAGTGGAAGCAGCGTCTCTCCCCGGACGAGTTCCAGGTGCTGCGCAACTCCGCCACGGAGCGGCCGTACACCAGTGAGTACACCGACTCCGAGGAGCAGGGCGTCTACGTGTGCCGTGGGTGCGGCAGCGAGCTGTTCCGCTCCACGGAGAAGTTCCACTCGCACTGCGGTTGGCCGTCGTTCTTCGACCCGGCGGACTCCGACGCGGTGGAGACCCGCGTGGACGATTCCCTCGGTACCCGACGTACCGAGGTCGTGTGCGCCACCTGCGGCGGACACCTGGGCCACGTCTTCGCCGGCGAGGGCTACGACACCCCCACCGACCTGCGTTACTGCATCAACGGCATCGCACTGCAGCTGCGCGAGGCCTGACGCCGCGCCGCGGCGCATCACAGACAGTAACCCCGTAGGACGCTCCGAGCGTCCTACGGGGTTACTGTCTGCGGTGAGGTGTCAGGGCAGCTCGGCGATGAAGCCGGCGAGGTCCTCCGCATCAGCGTTCACGCGGCGGCCGGTGAAGAACGGCACCTCCTCGCGGACGTGGCGACGGGCCTCGGTGTAGCGCATCTTGTACATCAGGTCCACGATGCGGTCCAGGGTGGGGCTCTCGAAGGCGAGGATCCACTCGTAGTCGCCGAGGGCGAAGGCGGGCACGGTGTTCGCGCGGACCTCGTCGAACCCGCGGGCGGCCATGCCGTGCTCGGCGAGGATCGTGCGACGCTCCTGGTCGGGAAGCAGGTACCACTCGAAGGAGCGCACGAACGGGTACACGGCGATCCATTCGGCCGGGTCCTCGCCCATGATGAAGGACGGCAGGTGGGACTTGTTGAACTCCGCCGGACGGTGCAGCGCGGAGTTCGACCAGTAGCCGTCGCAGGCACGGCCCAGGGTCGTCTCCTTCAGGAAGCGACGGTAGGCACGCTGCAGGTCCTCGAACTTCTCGGCGTGCCACCAGATCATGATGTCGGCCTCGGCACGCTGGCCGGTGAGGTCGTACACGCCGCGGACGGTGAGCTCCTCGTCGTCGTAGGACGCCAGGAAGGACGCGAAGTCCTCGGCGACCGCGGCGCGGGCCTCCTCCCCCTCGGGCAGCTCACCGTTGCGGACCGTGAACACGGACCACATCGTGTACTGCAGCTTCTCGTTGAGCTCCCTGAAGTCGAGCTTGGCCATGCTGTCAACCACCTGTCCTGTGAAAGTTGTCGTTCGTCATCCCTGATTCTAGCCGCCCGCGGGACGCTCCCACCCCTTGACAGGGGAGCCGGGCGTCACAACTCCGCGGCGATCTTGCGTGCCGCGGCACGGCCGGTCTCGGCGCAGGCGGGTACGCCCACGCCGTGCAGGCTCGCGCCGGCCACCGCAACCCGCGGGATCTCGGAGACGGCCGACTCTGCGATACCCATGAGTTCGGTGTGGCCGACGCCGTAGACCGGCAGCCCGCCCCACCAGCGCTGGACGAAGGTCTCGGCGGGCCTGGCGGTGACCCCGGCGACCTTCTCCAGGTCGGCGATGGCGTACTCGACCAGGGTCTCGTCGTCCACCTCGAGCAGGCTGGAGTCCTGGTAGGTGCCGAAGCTGGCGCGCACGAAACCACCACGGCCGCCGTCGCGCTCGCCCAGGTGCGGCCACTTGCGTGAGGAGAAGGTGAAGGCCTTGGCGTGGGTCGGGCCGTCCGCACCGATGAGGATCCCGGAGCGCTGCGGGATGCCGGGATCACCCTCAGTCCCGCTGTAGCTCATACCCACCACCGCGGAGCTGGCGAGCTTCACCCCGCCGAGGATGTCCGCGGCGTCCGGTGCGATGTCCTTGAGCAGGACGGACGCCGTGGGTGCGGGCGTCGCCACGACGACGGCGTCCACGGTGCCGACGGGTTCGAGGTAGATCCGCCCGTTGTAGCGTCCGATCTCCTCGACCTGCGTATTCACCCGGATGTCCGCGCCGGACGCCTCCGCCAGGCGGTTGATCAGCGTGCGGTAGCCGGAAGCCATGGTGTTGAACGCCGGCCCGGCGGAACCGTCCTTCGAGGACGCAGACGCGGCCGCGCGGTCCTCGAGGACCTGCGCCACCGCCGTCGACAGGTACACGTCGTCGCCGCGTCCTGCGAGGTCGTCCATCGCCTCGGCGATCTGCGGCACGGTCGCGCGCAGGCCCAGGTCGTCGGCGGAGCAGGAGTACACCCCGCCCAGCATCGGGGAGACCAGCCGGTCGACGACCTCGTCGCAGAAACGCCGCCGCACCAGTTCGCCCACGTTGACGTCGTCGCCGACGATCCACGGCAACGCCGGGCCGTCCAGCTCCGCGTCCACCGCGGCCTGGCCCTGCGCGGTGAGCACGTCGGCCACGTCCGCGCCGCGGGCGGGAACGCCCATCACCGTGGCGGACGGGATGTCGACCAGCTCACCGTCGACGAGGAAGGCGCTGCGTGCACCCGAGGGCGTGCGCAGCTCGGACTCCAGCCCAAGGTCAGCGACCAGCTGGGCCATGCCGGTGTGCCGGGTCAGGAACGCCTCGGCCCCCATGTCCACCGGCCCGGCGGCGAAGTCCACCGTCTTCAGTTTCCCGCCGAGACGCCCGTAGGCCTCCAGCACCAGGATCCGCGCGCCCGGGCCGAGCCGGCGGCGCAGCTCCCAGGCGGCGAACATGCCCGTCACTCCCCCGCCGATGACCGCCACGCTCGGGCCTGCCCCGGCACCCGCGGCCTCTCCGATACCGTCTCGCTGTCCGTCACTCACAGTTCATGCACCTCCGCGAAAGCCCGGGTGATCGCATCCGGGTCGGTCTCCGGCAGTACGCCGTGACCGAGGTTGAAGACGTGTCCCAGGGCGTTGCCCTCGGCGACCGCACGGTCACCCTCGGCGATGACGCGGGCGACCTGCTCGGCGATGACGTCCGGTCCGGCCAGCAGGATCGCCGGGTCCAGGTTGCCCTGCACCGCACGCACCGTCCGGCCCGCCGGCACCCGCGGATCGCCCGCATCGTGCGCGGCGGCGAGGTCGGCGGCCACGCGGCGCGCGGCGACGTCCATCGGCGTCTTCCAGTCCACGCCGATCATGTCCGGGCCCACGGCCGCCATCTCGCCGAGCAGCTCACCGGTGTTCACGCCGAAGTGGGTCACCGGCACACCGTAGGGACGCACCGCGGCGATGATGCGCTCGGTGTAGGGTGCGACGAACTCGCGGTAGTCGCGCAGGCTGAGGAAGCCCGCCCACGAGTCGAACAGCTGCACCGCGTCCGCCCCGGCCTCGATCTGCACCTGCAGGAACCGCACGACCGTGGGGGTCAGCTTCTCCATCAGCGCGTGCCACAGCTGCGGCTGCGAGTACATCATCGCCTTGGTCACGCCGTGGTTCTTCGACGGGCCACCCTCGATGAGGTAGGACGCCAGGGTGAACGGGGCGCCGGCGAAGCCGATGAGCACCTGGTCGTCGCGCAGCTCCTCGAGGATCCCGCCGATGCCCTCGACGACCGCCTCGAGCTGTGCGGCCTCCACCACCGGCAGGGCCTGGACAGCCTCAGCCGAGCGCACCGGCGACTCCAGCACCGGGCCGCGACCGGCGACGATGTCCACGGCCACCCCGGCGGCCTTCAGCGGCACCACGATGTCGGAGAACAGGATCGCCGCGTCCGCGTCGTGGCGGCGCACCGGTTGCATCGTGATCTCGGCGAGCAGGTCGGGACGGAAACACGAGTCGAGCATGCCGACCTCGCGGCGCAGCTCGCGGTACTCCGGCAGGGAGCGTCCCGCCTGACGCATCATCCACGCAGGACGCCGCGACGGCGTCTCCCCGCGCACCGCCGCCAGCAGCGGCGCGTCCTGCGAGGCACGGCGGGCGGCACGCGCCGTGGCGACCGCCTCTTCAGTCGGACGGAGATCGGCGACGCCGACCGGGGACGAGTTCAGGTCAACCATGTCCACGATTATGCCAGTTCCCGCGCGAACTACGGCAACGACGGCGCGCCTGCGCCACACACCCCCGCCCGCCCGTTATGTTGGCCGGTGTGAGCGTTGATTCAGAGATGACAGGTACAGCGGGTCAGGCCTTGGGCGCCGACACCGCGGCGACCGTCCCCGCGCCGTTCCGGGACGCGGTCACCTCCATGCACGCCGCCACGGTGCGCACCGGGATCACGGTGACCGACATCCGCCCGCCGCGGAAACTCGCCCCCTACAGCCACGCCATCGGACTGGAGGTCGACCGAATACAACCGGGGTCGCTCCCCGGGGACGGTGGGGACGACGGTGGGGAAGCCGCCGTCCCCACAGACTCCGACGGTGACGCCTTCGGCAGGTTGATCCTGCTCCACGACCCCAAGGGCTCCGAGGGCCCGGGCATGATGAAGCTGGTCGCCTACATCCAGGCCGACCTCGACGCCTCGGTCGCCGAGGACCCGCTGCTGCCCGAGGTCGCCTGGGACTGGCTGACCGAGGGGCTCCACGGCAGCACCTTCAGCGACCTCGGCGGCACCGTCACCGCCACCGCGTCCAGCAGGTTCGGTGACATCGGCGGACCGGCCCACGCCTTCCAGGTCGAGATGCGCGCCTCGTGGACGGCGTCGGGCACCGACCTGTCCGACCACGTCACCGCGTTCTCCAAGGTGCTCGCCAACGTGGCGGGCCTGCCGCCCGAAGGGGTGACCGCCCTGAAGGGTAGGTAAGGTGGCCCCCGTGGCAGAACACCTCACCTCGCCCCGCGACGGCGTCCCCGCCCTGTCCGACACGATCGAGACCGTGCGGGAGGCGACCGAATCGCTGGCCGCAGGGCACGGGCCCATCGCCGTGGACACTGAACGGGCCTCCGGCTTCCGCTTCGACGACCGTGCCTTCCTGGTGCAACTGCGACGCCAAGGCTCCGGCACCCACCTCGTCGACCCGGCGACCGTTCCGCAGGCCGGCGCCGTGCTGGCCCCGCTGATGGACTCCTCCCCCTGGATCCTGCACGCCGCGCACAGCGACCTGCCCGCCCTGACCTCCCTGGGCTGGCACACCCCGGAACTGCACGACACCCAGATCGCCGGACGCCTCCTCGGCTACGGGCAGATCGGCCTGGCCGGGATGCTCGAGGAGTTCCTCGGGGTCACCGTGGCCAAGGACAAGGGCCGGGAGGACTGGTCCGCCCGGCCGATCCCCGGGCCCATGCTCACCTACGCCGCGCTGGACGTGGAGATGCTCATCGAGCTGCGCGACGTCGCCCTCTCCCGGCTCGACGACCTGGGCCGCACCGACTGGTACCGCCAGGAGTGCGCCCACGTACGTGCGGCGTGGACGCACCCGGTGCCCGAACCCGACTGGCGCAAGCTACGCGGCCTCGGGCACGTGCGCGACCCCCGCGAGCTCGAGACCGCCCGCCGGCTCATCTACGCCCGCACCGCCATCGCCCGTGAGAGTGACGTCCCGCCCGAGCACGTGCTGCGCGGCTCCTCCATCCTGGAACTGGCCCAGGGCACCGGACGCGGCGGACGCGCAGGAAGCTCAGGACGCCAGATCGACCGCGAGATCGCCGGCGGCTCGCGCCTTGTGCGCTCCTCGCGCGGGTCAGTCGGCCGCGAGGTGAAGTCGACGCTGACCAGGGCAATGTCCGAGGCGCTGCGCCAGGCCGCCGAGGCCGACGCCTCCTCCCTGCCCGGACGCTTGAGCACCTCCGGCGGATTCCCCGACCACCGCACGTGGGAGCGCGACCACCCGATCGCCTTCCACCTGCTCGGCGAGTTCCGCGAGGCACTGTCGGACGTCTCGGAGTCCACCGGCATCAGGACCGAAGACCTGCTGACCGTGCGCTCACTGCGCTCGGTGGCCTGGGAGACCTCGCGCGCCGTCGCTGACGGTTTGCTGGCCGATGCGGCCTCGGAACACCTCGACGAGCCCGGTGACGATCAGGTTATTGACCTGGACACCGTTCTGGATGCCGACCCGGTCGGCGCAACGGTGGACGTTGCGGTCGCCGACCCGGTGGGTGCACTGGAGGACGCGCTGGGCCGCGCTCTCGAGTCGAGGGAATGCCGTGCCTGGCAGCGTGACCTCCTGGTCGACGCCTTCCTGCCCGAATCCTCG
>JAKDIS010000114.1 GCA_030450335.1 Corynebacterium sp.
TCGAGGGCGTCGTAGTCGTAGGGCAGGTCGGGAAGCTCGTAGACAGCCATGGTTGAAGATCCTTCCGTTGCGGGTAATCGTTAATTCCGTCCACCAGTCTGGTCAGTTTCCGGTCCGCTCGCAATGATTTGCCTATTGAATCGCTAAGTTCAATAGGAAGAACAAAGGGGATGTGGTCATAAAGGTCTTGCCACCTGCACCGATCGTGGGGTCGGCGTACCCTGGGGTTCGATTCACGGCGGCACGCTCGCACCGACTGACACCCACCAGCACCCGACAGGAGCAGCCCATGAGAGCCAGCACAGGTACGAGGATCGTTCTGATCGGCGCGGGGGACGTGGGCGTGGCCTACGCCTACGCGTTGGTGAACCAGGGGCTCTGCGACCACCTGGTCATCATCGACGTCGACGAGCGCAAGACCTGGGGCCACGTCCAGGACCTCAACCACGCCGTCCCGTGGTCCGGCCACGGCACGCGGGTGTCCCAGGGCGACTACTCCGACTGCGCGGACGCCTCCATCGTGTGCATCTGCGCCGGCGCGGCCCAGAAGCCCGGGGAGACCCGCCTGGACCTCGTGGGCAAGAACGTGTCGATCTTCCGCGACATCGTGGGCAAGGTGCGTGATTCCGGGTTCGACGGCGTCTACCTGGTCGCCTCCAACCCGGTGGACATCCTGTCCTACGCCACCTGGCGGATCGCCGGGGTGCCGTCGAACCAGGTCATCGGGTCCGGCACGGTGCTGGACACCGCCCGGTTCCGGTCCGCCCTCGGCGAGTACTTCCAGGTGTCGCCGACCTCGGTGCACGCTTACGTCATCGGTGAGCACGGCGACACCGAACTGCCCGTCCTGTCGGCGGGCAGCGTCGCCGGCGTCCCGCTGCCGGCGCGACTGGCGCAGGCGCCGGACGGTGGGGACAGCGTGGCGGAGATCTTCCGCCGCACCCGCGACGCCGCCTACGAGATCATCAACGCCAAGGGCTCCACCAGCTTCGGCATCGGCGTGGGCATGGCGCGGATCAGCCGCGCGGTGCTACGCAACGAGGACGTCGTCCTGCCGGTCTCCGCGCTGGTGGACGGCCAGTACGGTCGCGGGGACGCCCCGGCGCTGTACATCGGCACCCCGGCGGTGGTGAACAACCGCGGTATCCGCGAGGTCGTCGAACTCGACCTCGACGACACCGAGCAGGAGCAGTTCGACGCCTCCGCCGGCACCCTGCAGCAGGTCATGACGGACGCCGGGGTCTTCGAGCTGTAAACACCGTCAGACCCGCAGGAACCGCCGGATCAGCGGCATCTCCTCACGCGCCTGGGCGAGCCCGGCCTCGTAGGTCTCCGCCAGCTCGTTGAGCTTGCGGGTGCCGTTGCCCAGGGGCATGCGGTGCGGGGCGAAGATATAGGCCTTGCCGCGGCGTTCCTGCTCGAAGATCCAGTCGCGTGTGCGGTTGTAGCGGGCGTGCCGGTCCAGCATCGACTGCGCCAACGCCGGGTACTGCGGGAACGCCTTCTTCACGAACCAGGTGAACCGGGAGGCGCTCTTGCGGTAGGAGCGGGTGCGGGTCATGACCACGAGGAACCGGTCGAAGCCCTCCATCTCGATCGCGGAGTCCACCGGGATGCCCCCGGTGGAGCCGAAGGCGCCGTCGAAGTAGGTCTCCGTGCCGATCTTCGTCGGCGGCATGACGATCGGCAGCGACGCCGAGGCGCGGGCGTGCCGCAGGAAGTCGTCCAAGCCGTTCATGTCCTCGCGCGACCAGTGCACGGTCTCACCGCTGCGCCCGTTGAACCCGGAGATCCGGAAGTTGCCGGGGCTGGCCTTGATGGCGTCCCAGTCGGGGACCATGCTGCGGTCCTCGACCTGGGCGTCGGGACCGAAGATGTAGCGGGCGTTGAAGAACCCGTCGCCGCGCAGGAACGGGCGGATGCCGCCGAACAGGGGGTCGCCGGGGAACACGGTGAAGTAGTCGCGGGCCAGGCGGGTGTCCTTGGACAGGTAGGTGGCCACGTGCACCGCGGAGGCGGAGTTGCCGTAGGCCCAGTCGAACTGGATCCCCTCCTCCAGCAGTGCCTGCACCATCGCCGAGGAGAACGCCGCGCGCATCGCCCCGCCCTCGAAGACCAGGGCGGTGTCGCTGACCGACCTGCTCGGGACGCCCCGTCCCTGCCCCACTCCCGGCGTGGGGCGGGCGACTGCCGGATAATCTTCCACGGGAATTCATAGTACAGGGCTGACGGCGGCACCACCGTGGGTATCGGGTAACAATGGGGGCGTGAAGATCATCGCGCACCGTGGGGCGAGCGGTTACCGCCCCGAGCTCACCCTGGCAGCCTACGAACTCGCCGTGGAGCTCGGCGCCGACGGCCTGGAGGGCGACGTCCGGCTCACCGCCGACGGGGTGCCCGTCGTCATCCACGACGCCACCGTGGACCGCACGTCCGACGGCACCGGCACCGTGGTGAACATGACGCTGGCGCAGCTGCGGGAGGTCAACGTGGGCACCACGCAGCGTCCCCAGCAGGTCCCGACCCTGCGCGAGTTGCTGGAGTTCGTGCGCGACGCGCGCACCGCGACGTACCGTCCCGAACTCTTCGTGGAGACCAAACGCCTCGGCAGTGCCGGTGAGCGCGACGGCCGCCTGGAGGCCGCGGTGAACCGCGAGCTGCACGCCACCGGCCTGGCGCAGGAGGACGCCGGGGTGCACCTGATCTCCTTCGACCACGGTTCCCTCGCCCGCTTCGCCGCGCTCAACCCGCAGATCCCGCGGATCTACCTGCGCAAGGAGTACCGGATGTGGCGTCTGGCGAAGCACCTGGAGCCCGCCGGCGTGGCGCAGTGCCAGGGGTTCTCCGTCGCGCGCGCCCGGCAGGCGCCGCAGGACGTCGCCGGCGTCGGTGACTCCACCTACGTGTTCACCGCCAACCGGCAGGACGACCTGCTGTGGCTGCACCGTCACGGTGTGCGGTGGGCCGCCACGGACTACCCGGACCGCGCGCGTGAGACGCTGCGCGGCGCGGTGGCCCTGCGGTAGCGGCGACCTCGGCGGTGCACCGGCTAGACTGTGCCCCGTGGCTAAGAAGAACAGGAAGAACCAGAACCAGGACGACCTGCCGGAGGGCATGAGCCGCCGGCAGGCGAAGCTCGCCAAGCGCGCCGCCGAGCGTGCCGCGCTCGAACGCGACCCGCGCCCGTACGACGGGTTCGCCGCCGAGGCCGACCTGATCGCGCTGCAGGAGTTCGTCCCCTCGGCCCTTTTCACCGCCGAGACCGTGGCGGACGCCGGCTTCACCCGCCCGGTGACGGTGTGCACCGTCCTGCCGGGTGCGGCGGCGGCCCTCGTCCGCGCCGAGGAGGAGGGTGGCGAGGCGCTCGTCGCCCTGCAGACCCAGCACCGTGGCGACAACCCCAACCGCGACCTCGCCTTCGCGCTGAACTGGGTGAAGGACGCGGAGCCGGGCACCAGCCTGGACGTGGCCGTCGCCGACGGCTCCGAGCCCGCACTGGCGGACCTGCTCGTCGCCGGGCAGACCCCGTCCATCGAGGTCCGTGAGGACTTCAACTGGTGGCTCACCGAGGACCAGCGGGCCAACCCGCAGGTCGTGGCGACCCTCGACCAGGCGAACGCCTCGGTGCTGCCGAGCGTGCGTGTGGACGTCGACGTCACCGGTGCCGCCTGGTGGATCGACCCGGGCGAGAAGGCCCACATCCGCTGGGTGCGTCCGGAGACCGAGGCACAGCTGCTGCCCGCCCTGGCGCGCGTGCACGCCGCCGGCCAGCTCAACCTGGGTGAGGACACCCGCTTCGCCGGTGTCTTCCGCACCCACGGCATCCTCGTGCCGGTCTTCGACCTGGACAACACCGTGGACGCCTCCGAGTTCGCCGCCCCGCTCAAGGAGCTGGACGAGCGGATCGGTGCCGCCCTGACCGAGCTCTCCGGGGACTCCTCGCCGCTGACCGGTGAGGAGCAGAAGTCGCGTCAGACGATCGTCGCCCGCGAGGTCACGATCCGCTGACGGGCATTCTGTGCCACCATGGGTGGCATGGCTGATACCGCATTCCAAGGAACCCCCGCCCACACCGTCGGTGACCTGCCCGCAGTCGGCGAGCAGGCCCCGAACTTCACCACCGTCTCCGCAGAGCTCAAGGACGTCAACGGCGACTCCCTGCGCGGCAGGCGCGTGGTGCTCAACATCTTCCCCTCGGTGGACACCGGCGTGTGCGCCGCCTCCGAGCGTGAGTTCAACAAGCGCGCCGCCGGGCTGGAGAACACCGCCGTGGTGTCCGTCTCCAAGGACCTCCCCTTCGCCCTGGGCCGCTTCTGCGCCGCGGAGGGCATCGAGAATGTCGAGGCGACCTCGGCGTTCCGTTCCTCCTTCGGCGAGGACTTCGGCGTGACCCTCACCGACTCCCCGCTGGCCGGCCTGCTGGGCCGCGCCGTGCTGGTGCTGGACGCCGAGGGTACCGTCCTGCACTCGCAGCTCGTCCCGGAGATCACCACCGAGCCGGACTACGACGCCGCCCTCGCCGTCCTGAACTGAGCGGGCTTGAGCTGACCGGACTTGAACTGAACGGTCAGCGCATGTCGCTGAACAGCTCCTCGGCGGCCTCGTCGTCCCAGAGCACCACGCTGCCGGCGTCGGTGTCGGCGAAGCCGCCGACGGGCACGGTCTGCTGGTCCGCACCGCGGACCATGCCGAACGCCAGGCGCGCCAGGTGCCACACGTGGTCGCCCTCGTCCACGGTCAGCGCCTCGGAGAAGGCGTTGATCAGGGGCAACGCCCGGAACGGGTTGGCCAGAGTGCCGAAGGACCCGACCTTGGAGACCACGGCGCTGAGGAACTCACGCTGGCGCTTCACCCGGTCGAGGTCCCCGTTCGCCGAGGTGTAGCGGGTGCGCACGTAGCCGAGGGCCGTGGGACCGTCCATCTCCTGGCAGCCGGCCTCCACGTTGAGGCCGGCCATCGGGTCGTCGATGGCCTCGGCGGGGCACAGCTCCACACCGCCGACGGCGTCGACGATCTTGCCGAAGCCGCCGAAGCCGATCTCCATGTAGTGGTCCATACGCATGCCGGTGGCCTGTTCCACGGTCTGCTGCAGCAGCTGCGGGCCGCCGTAGGAGAAGGCGGAGTTGATCTTGTCCTGGCCGTAGCCGGGGACGTCAACGTAGGAGTCGCGGGGGATCGACACCATGGTGGGCTTGCCGCCGAAGGTGGGGACGTGCACCACGATGATGGTGTCGGTACGCGCACCCTCGTCGGAGAGGTCGCCGGCGGCGTAGCGTTCGCCGTCCTCCTCGCTCATGCCCACGCGTGAGTCCGAGCCGACGAGCAGCCAGTTCGTCCCGGAGGTGTTGCCGATGCGTCCCTCGTAGTCGGTGAGGGCGTCGATGCGGTTGATGTGCGAGTCGACCCACCAGGCGGTGCCGGCGACGACGAGCACGATGACCAGTAGCAACGCGCCGATGATGCGCAGCGGACGGATGCGCCGCTTCTTACGGGGGCGGCGCGGCTGCGCAGGACGTTCCGCCGGCTCGGCAGGACGCGGCGGCGCCTGTTGCTGGTACGGCTGCTGGTTCTGGTACTGGTTCTGCCGGTACTGCTGGGGCGGCTGGTAGGGGGCCGCCTGCGGCGGCTGCTCCGGCTGCCGACGGTACTGCGGCGGTTGCGCCGCCGGCTCCTGCCGTGCCTGCGGCGCCTCGTGGCGTCCGGCGTGCCCGGCGCCGTCCCCGTAGGTGCGGGTGGCGTCCTGCGGGGGCGGGACCGGTGCCGACGACCGGCGGGGGACGGGGCGTCCGTACCTGTCGAGGATCGGACGGCCGTTCCTGTCGCGGGCGACGGAGTCCCCGGAGGAGTCCCCGGCGGAGTGCCGGGAGCGACCGTCGTTGTCGGGGGAGGTTGGTGACATGGGGACATACTACGGGCTGGAGGGGTCGAAAACGGAGTCCAGTAGGATGCTGACCATGAGTGATTCTTTGATGGCGGTCGCGTTTCCCGCGGTCATGGCGGTGGTCCTGGCCATGGTCGTCTCGCAGGTGACGAAGGCTGCCGCCCGGGGAGACCTGCCGCGTTCCGGCGCGGTGGGGATCAGGACGCCGGCCACGAAGTCCGGCGACGCGGCCTGGACCGCCGGCCACACCGCCGCCGAACCGGTCACGCGGAGGGTGACGTTGGGGGTGTCGCTGCTGGCGTTCGTCATCATCGTCCTCTCCTTCTTCTTCGACGGTGCCTGGGTCACCGCGCTCGGCGTGGTCCCCTTCTTCGTGGTCGTGGTCAGCCTGGTTCCGGTGACGCTGACGGCCAACCGCGCGGCCAGGGAGGCTGAGGCGGCTGAGGCGGAGAAGGGAAAGAAGGGTAAGGCGAAGGGCAAGGCGAAGCAGAAGAAGGGGAAGAAGCGGTAGTCGCCTCCGGGGCGCTGCAACCGGTCAGGGCAGCCTGACCTTGGTGTATTCTCGACGGACCGGCACTCTGACGTGTGCCAGTCCACCGCGACCGTGCCGCGACCGTCGGCCGTCGCCCCACCGAGAAGGATGCGCCTGTGCTTTCATCACCACACCTCGTCCACCGTTCCCGTCGTGTGCTGGGGAGCCTCACGGCCCTCGCCGCGGCCACCGCGCTCACGCTGACGGCGTGCACCTCCGAGGACGGGGAGGACGGCGGGGAGACCTCCGCCGCGGACTTCACCCCGGTCACGTTCACCACGCCCTGGGGTGAGAGCACCCTCGAGGCGCCGCCGGAGCGCATCGCCGCGGTCGGCTACAAGGATCCCGACATCATCGCCTCGATGGGGCAGAGTCCGGTGATCTGGCCGGAGAACACCCCGAAGCAGGAGGTGTGGACCGTCGACGCCCTGGAGGACACCGACGGCGGAGTCCCCGACACGACCTTCGCCTACGACGGCGACGGGATGCCGCCGCTGGAGGAGATCGCCGCCGCCGAGCCCGACCTCATCGTCGCCAGCCAGCTCGACCTGCAGGACGTCTACGGCCAGCTCTCGGACATCGCCCCGGTCATCGCCGCGGAGGACATGGAGGACGTGGCGGGGAACTGGCAGCAGACCCTGTCCAGTCTCGGCGAGGAGGAGCGCGCCGACCAGGTCATCGAGCAGACCGAGGACGCCGCCGTGACGATCCGTGAGCAGCACCCGGAGTTCGCCGGGAAGACGGTCTCGCTGATCCAGTACTTCGGGATGGACGAGATGCGGCTGCTCAACCCGTCCGGCACCGATGCCGCGACGCTGTTCGGTGACATCGGTTTCGAGGACGACCCGGGTACCGCGGAACTCAAGGGCGTGCAGCTCAGCGCCGAGCGGGTGGACGACCTCGCCGCCGACGTGGTCGTGGTCCTGGACAACTCCGACGGCCAGGCCGGTGACCTCGAGGACAACGCGGTGTTCCGCAGCATCCCCGCCGTGCAGGACGGCCAGGTGCTGATGATCACGAACAACGCCTTCAAGCAGGGCAACGAGGCGTCCTTCGAGGCGAACGGTGAGCACTACGAGGGCAACCTGGCGTGGGCCGTGGCCTACCCCGGTCCGCTGTCGTCGCGCTGGGCGCTGGACACGCTCGCCCCGCTGCTCGCCGACACCGTGGACTGATGCTCCGAACCGACGGCAATCATCGCATCCCATAAGCGCCTGATCAGCATGAAACACCAGGTCATATTCGGTGCAGATTCTTATGGGGTGCG
>JAKDIS010000115.1 GCA_030450335.1 Corynebacterium sp.
CCCCATGTCAGCTGAGTCATGCCCCAGGTCAAGAATCGGGCATTTTTGTGCCTGGGGCATGACTCAGCTGACGGTGGCCTCCGCCGCGGCGTCGAAGGCGGCAGAGAGCACCGGGGCGGGACGCGAGTCGCGGCGCACCAGCGCGAGATCCAGGCGGACCTCCGGTTCCACGATCGGCAGCGTGGTCAGCCGCGTGGTGCCCACCGCCGGGGCCGGGACCACCACCGCCCACGTGCCGGTGCGTGCCAGGGCCAGCAGCGACTCCACCGAGGTGGCGTCCACCCCCGGGGTGACCTGCACACCCGCCTCGCCCATCACCCGGTCGAACTCCTCGCGAGCGACCATGCCGCGCGACAGCAGCGCGGTGGGCAACGACGCCAGCTCGGCGCCGGTGACCTGCCCGCCGAAGCCGTCGAGCAGGCCGGGGCGTCCGACGGCCACGAAGCGGGTGGTGCCCAGGGAGGTGAAGGTGAGGGCGGGGTCGTGGCGTCCGGCGCGGGCGGCGCTACCGTGCGGGTGCACGATGCCGGCGTCGAAGTCGTGGTCGAGCACCCGGGTCACGATCTCCTCGCTGGTCAGCCCGGCGACCAGGTCCACGCGCAGGGCGGGGTGCTCGCCGACGAGGTTGGACACGATGCCGGCGGCCCGGTCCGTGCCGGAGGGGATGGTGCCGAACCGCACCGTGCCCTCGAGGTTGCCGCGCCGGTGGGCCAGGTCGAGGCTCAGGGAGCGTTGCTCGGACAGGATGCGCCGGGCGTAGGCCAGCACGATCTCACCCTCCTGCGTGATCCCCTGGAACGCGGACTTGCCGCGGTTGACCAGTGGGAAGCCGACCTCGGCCTCGAGTTTTCTGATCGCCTCGGACAGGGTGGACGTCGACACGTAGCAGGACGCGGCGGCGTGACCGAAGTGCTGCTCGCGGGCGAGCGCCTCGAAGTAGGTCAGCTGGGTCAGGAGCATGTCGTCGACGCTACCCCTTCCTCCTCCTGACCAGTGCGATCCCCCCGACCACCACCACGTACAGCCCGATCAGGGTCAGGCACGCCCCCAGCGCCCGGTCCATGTCGTTGGCGCTGAGGCCGAGCTCGACGAGCAGCGGGATCGTGCGGGTCTCACCGGCGACGTTGCCGGCGAAGGTGAGGGTGGCGCCGTACTCCGACAGGGCGCGGGCGAAGGAGAGCACCACGCCGACGGCCATGCCGGGCCACGCCAGGGGCACGAGCACGCGGGTGACCGTCTGCCAGCGGCTCGCACCGTCCAACGCGGCGGCCTCGGTGACCACCGTGGGGATCGCGCGCAGGGCGGTGGCCGTGGTCGCGACGAAGAACGGCAGGGCGACGAAGACCTGCACCACCACCACGGCCAGCGAGGTGTAGGCCACGTGTAGGCCGAGGCCCTCGAGCCACTGGCCGACCAGGCCGCGGCGTCCCCAGAAGAACACCAGCGCCAGGCCGGAGACCACCGGGGAGAGCACCAGCGGGGCGAAGATCACGACCTGGACCACGTCGCCGCGGCGTGGGAACTGGCGCAGCAGCTCCACCAGCCACAACGACAACGGCAGGCCGAGGACCACGCACAACACGGTGGCCACCAGCGCGGTGGACAGCGACAGCGTGAGCGACTGGACGGTGGCCGGGTCGGTGACCAGCTCGACGGCCCGGGCCCAGGGGATGTTCAGCAGCAGCGCGACCAGGGGCCCGAGCAGCAGCAGGACGGCGAGCAGGGCGACACCGGCCACCGCCACCGGCACGGCCGTGACCGCTCGCGAACCGGGACGGGTACCGGTCTTAGGGGGTATCGAAGCCATAGGTCTCGAGGATCCCACGGGCGGTGTCGGAGGACAGCCACTCGAGGAACTCGCCGGCGACCTCGTTGTCCTGGCCCTCGACGGTCAGCGCCGCCGGGTAGGCGTTGGGCTCGAGGTCGTCGTCCAGCTCGACGACGGTGATCTCCTCGGAAGTGTTCTTCTGCAGTGCCATGGCGTCGGTGGCGTACATGAAGCCGGCGTCGACCTCACCGGTGGAGACCTTCGTGGCGACGTCGCTGACGTTGGCTTCCTCGGACACCGTCCAGTTGGCCAGGTCGTAGCCCTTCTCGTCGAGGAGCTCGTGGGCCAGGGTGCCGCAGGGGACGCCGTCGGCGCAGACCGCCAGGCGCGCATCGGCGGTGGTGGCCAGATCGTCCAGCGCGGTGATGTTCGCCGGGTTGCCGGGGGCGGTGGCCAGGACGAGTTGGTTGGTGGCGATGACCTCGGGCTCGGCACCGTCGAAGGCGTCGAGGGCGAGGGCGTCGTCCATGTTCTTCTCGTCGGCGCTGATGAACAGGTCGGCGTCCGCCCCCTGGTCGATCTGCTGGACGAGGGCGGAGGAGCCGGCGAAGTTGTACTCGACCTCGGGGTCCTCCCCCTGCTCCTCGGCGAAGGCCTCGGCGAGCTCGTCACCGGCGTTGTTCAGCGAGGCCGCGGCGAAGACCTGCACCGGCGAGGTCTCGGAGCCGTCAGCGTCCTCGGACCCGGAGGTGGAACAGGCCGCGGCGAAGACCAGGGCCCCGGATGCGGCCAGGATGGCCGTGGTGCGAAGGATTCGGGTCGTGAATGCTGCCATTATTCTTCCGTTCTGCCGTGTGGTTCTCCTCTGCCGACGCCGACGGCGCGCATCCTCGTCATGCTAGCCGCGTGCGCTCCACGACGCGTGGCCGGGAACCACGGGTACCGGCCTGCGCCTCCGGATCCGCGTTCGGAGCTGCCACACGCCGGTCATTCACGCACGCACCCCGGTTCACGGTAGACAGGGTGGAGAGACAGGTCCGAACGACGGGTCTACCATGGCAGAACAGCACGATGACAGCCCGACCACCCGAAGGAGGAGGCCCCCATCACCGCAACGCTCGCGTCCACCCGTCCCGAGGCCGGCCTCCGCCTGACCGACCGCTGGGGACGCACCGCCGACGACCTGCGCATCTCGCTGATCGACAAGTGCAACCTGCGCTGCAGCTACTGCATGCCCGCCGAAGGGCTGCCGTGGCTCAAGAAGGACGCGCTGCTCACCGCGGACGAGGCCGTGCGCCTGGCCGACATCGGTGTGCGGGTGCTCGGCGTCAAGGACATCCGGTTCACCGGTGGTGAGCCGCTGGTGCGCAGGGACCTGGAGGAGATCGTCGCCGGGGTGCGCGCCCGCCACCCGCACGTGCCGATCTCGATCACGACGAACGCGATCGGTCTGGACAAGCGGGTTGATGCGCTGGTGGACGCCGGGCTGACCAGGGTGAACGTGTCCCTGGACACCGTGGACCGGCAGACCTTCGCCGAGGTCACCCGCCGCGACCGTCTGCCGCAGGTCATCGCCGGTCTGGAGGCCGCCAAGGCCGCCGGCCTGGAGCCGGTGAAGATCAACGCCGTGGCGATGCGCGGGGTCAACGACCACGGCGTGGCCGACCTGGCGCAGTGGTGCCTGGAGCGTGGCTACCAGCTGCGCTTCATCGAGCAGATGCCCCTGGACGCCGACCACACGTGGGCGCGCGACAACCTGGTCTCCGCCGAGGAGATCCGCGCACGCCTGTCGCAACGCTTCGACCTGGCGTCCGACCCCACCCCGCGCGGTTCCGCGCCGGCGGAGCTGTGGGAGGTCCGCGACCGCGGCGCCGCGGCGTCCTCCCCCGCGTTGGGGAAGGTGGGCATCATCGCCTCGGTGACGGAATCGTTCTGCGCGGCGTGCACGCGCACCCGCATCACCGCCGACGGGCGGATCCGGACCTGCCTGTTCTCCCAGCAGGAGACCGACCTGATGCACCTGCTGCGCGGCGACGCCGACGACGTGGAGGTCGCTCAGACCTGGGCCACGGCCATGTGGGGCAAGCCGCGGGCCTACGGCTCGGACGCGGTCACCCTCAACGACCCGGAGTACGTGCAGCCCGAGCGCACGATGAGCGCGATCGGCGGCTGAGCGGGTCTCGCTTCTAGAACCAGCGGATGCGTCCGCGCAGGATACCGCGGTAGGCCACGGCGGCGAGGGTGACGATCAGGGCACCGAGCATCACCGGGGTGAGCACGAACTCCCAGTGCTCGTGGGAGGTCATCATCACGATCGGCAGCACCGCCGCCGGCGGGTGCAGGATCCGCAACGCGCACATCAGCATCACCGAGACACCGGTGACCAGGCCGATCGCCCACCAGGACGTGGGCAGCACGTAGTCGGCCAGCACCGCCACGACCGCCACCACGAGGTGTCCGCCGAGTACGCTCATCGGCTGTGACACCGGGGCGGCGGGCAGGACGAAGACCAGCACGCAGGACGCGGCGAAACCAGCCATGAGCAGAGGATGGCCGATGGCCTCGGTGAGCAGGCCGAGCACGCAGATCACCACGGTCACGGCCGCCCCGGAGACCAGCAGGGCCGCCGGGGTGAACGTCGGCTGGGTCCTGGTGAAGAACCCGATGAAGGGGTTGTACGGGTCCGGCGGCGTCGACATGCGTACAGGGTACTGCGCGGCCCGGTTCTACCGGTCGAGTGGATAGACCTCCACGAGGGTGCCGGCGGCCAGTGTGGCCCCGGCGGGGACGCGGATCAGGGCGTCGGCGGTGACGGACTGCGCCAGCAGGTGCGAGCCGGCCCCGCCGACGGGGCGCACGGTCAGTTCGCCGTCGCGCACCTGCGTGCGCCCGCGCAGGTAGCGGTCCTTGTCCGCCAGGCCGTCCTCGGCGGCGGTGATCCTCGCGGTGACCGCGCAGGACGACTCGCCGAGGGCGGGCGCGACGAAGAGCCGGAAGCTCACCGCCGTGGACACCGGGTTGCCGGGCAGGCAGATCACCGGCACACCCTCGAAGCGCGCCAGGCCCTGCGGGCCGCCGGGCTGTTGGGCGACGTGGCCGAACCAGGCGCCGGGGGCGTGCTCCAGGGTCTGCCGGACGACCTCGAACGCGCCGTGGCTGATGCCGCCGCTGGTGACCACGGCGTCCGGCCGCGCCTTGTCGATGGCGGCCGAGAGCGCCGCGCGGAAGGCGGTGGGGTTGTCGGTGGTCTGCACGGTGCCGGCGACGTCGATGTGGTGGACGTGGCACAGGGCGCGCAGCATCGGCCCGTTGGCGTCGCGGATGGTGGCCGCCCCGGGCAGCTGCGCCGGTGCGTCCTGCCCTGCGGTGACCTCGTCGCCACCGGTGCAGATCAGGACGCGCGCCGTGCGCGTGACCGGCACGGTGGTGAGTCCTTGGGCGGCGGCGACGCCGACGGTGCGGGGGTTGACGGTCTCCCCGGCCGGGATGAGCAGGTCGCCGGTGCGGATGTCGGTGCCGCGCAGCCGGACGAACTGGGCGTCCGGCGTCTGCGGGACGGTGACGTGGGTGGCACCGAAGTGCGCGGGGGTACACCTCTCCACGGGCACGACGGCGGCGGTGCGTGCGGGCAGGCGCGCGCCGGTCATCACCGGCACCACGGCGTCCCCCACCGCCCCGCTCGGCAGGACGTCGCGGGGGTCGGCCCCGGCGGCGACGGTGGCGTCCACGGCGAAGGTACCGCCGGCCAGGTGGGCGGACCCCAGGGCGTAACCGTCCATCTGGGAGTTGTCGAAGCGCGGTGAGTCCTCGACGGCGGTGACGTCCACGGCGAGGCGACGTCCGAGCGCCAGGGCCGGGTCGACGTGTTCCACGGGCAGTCCGCCGACGAGCGCGCGGACGGCGGCGAGGTGCTCCTCGGGGGTTCGTACGCTGTGGTTGGTCACAGCGGCGACACTACCGGTAGGAGGCGCTCAGCACTCGTCGTGACTACACGTTCGCCTCGGCGAACCGGGTCCCCGGGCGGTGGTAGACGCCCCAGGCCACCAGCGCCATCAAGACGTACGCGGCGGCGAACAACCAGAAAGCCACGCTGAAGTCACCAGTGACGGAATCCGAGAGGTTCAGCACCTGCGGAATGGCGAAACCGCCGAAACCACCGATCGCCCCAATGAAACCCAGTGCCGCGGCACTCTTACGCTCGTGACCGACCGGGTCGTCCGACGCGACGGAGAGCTCGAAGACCGTGGGAATCATCCGGTAGACCGAACCATTCGCCAGACCGGTCAAGGTGAACAGCACGAGGAAGAGCACCAGGTAGCCGGCGAAACCCACCGTCCCCAACGACAGCACCATGACCACCGTGACCAGTGCCATGCACACGAATACCGCCGTACTCACCCGGGCACCGCCGAGCCGGTCGGCGAGACGTCCCCCGTAGGGGCGGGCGAGCGAGCCGACCAGTGGCCCGAGGAATGCGAGACCCAGGGCGGCACCGAGAACCGTGAACGACGAGAACTCCGGGAACTGTGCGTTGATCAGCGTGGGGAATACCGAACCGAAGCCCATGAATGAGCCGAAGGCACCCACGTAGAGGAAGGATATGATCCACAGGTGCTTCTCCTTGAGCGCCGACAGTGACCCCTTGATGTCGTTCGTCGCGTGGGAGAGGTTGTGCATGTAACGGTGCGCACCCCACGCCGCCACCAGGATCAATGGGATCCACATCAGGCCCGCCATCGGCAGGTTGGGGCTGAAGGTCCCGAAGGCAAACAGGCTGACTGCCACCGGGATGACGAGCTGTGCGACCGCCACACCGAGGTTGCCGCCGGCCGCGTTGACGCCGAGTGCCTGACCTTTCTCCGCCTTCGGGTAGAAGAAGGTGATGTTCGACATCGAGCTCGCGAAGTTCCCACCGCCAAGCCCGGCCGTCGCCGCGATCACGAACAGCGACCAGACCGGCGGGTTGTCCATGGACAACACCAGGGCGGTGGCACCAGTGGGGATGAGCAACAGCAGGACGGAAATCACCGTCCAGTTTCGTCCGCCGAAGATCGGCACGGTGAAGCTATAGGGAATGCGGGCCGTCGCACCGACGAGCGGAGGCAGGGAGACCAGCCAGAACTGTTGCGAGGAGGTCAGCTCGATACCGGCCTGCGGCAGCAGGATCACCGTCACCGACCACATCTGCCAGACCGCAAAGCCGAGGAACTCGCAGAACACCGACCAGAAGAGGTTGCGCCGGGCCGTCGGCCGCCCAGGGCCTTCCCAAAAGGTGGGGTTCTCCGGTTGCCAGTTGGTAATCCACCTACCCTCCTCGACGACGAGTTCGGTCTCCGGGGGACAGCCTGTTTCCGGCGGACGGGGTCTCTGGGGGCTCTGGGTTCTCTGGGTTGCGGGAGCAATGGTCATGGGGCGGGTCTCCGATCGGTGCGGGGTTGCGGGCTTCCTGTCCCATCACTTATAACTGCTTCCGAAGCACCCGCCCAGCGGGGAAACAATACTTTTACCGCAGGTAGATGGTAGTTTCCTGGCCTTGTCCGGCACATGATCCAGAGGTGTCGACCTCCTCTCAACACCTCGCGGCCACGCGTGAGAGCTTGTTGCTCGGCCTGTAACCCGGACAAGACTGCGGGGTAATCTCGGCCCCCTAGTCTCTCGCCCATGAACTCAACTCCAGAAGTCAGTAGCGATGAGAAATCAGTAGACACGGTGGACACGGTGTGCGGCTACTGCGGCGTGGGCTGCGGGATCACCCTCACCGCCGAGGGGACGGCCGATTCCCGGCGCGTCCTCACGTCCACGGGGACCGGCACGCACCCCGCCAATCGGGGCAGGTTGTGCACCAAAGGAAGCACCACCGCCGACCTGCTCAACGCTGGCGGTCGTCAGTCGACGGCC
>JAKDIS010000207.1 GCA_030450335.1 Corynebacterium sp.
CAGTCCGTGAGGATGATGTTGTAGTGGTGCTGCAGCACGTCCACCGCCCGGCGGTAGTCGGACTCGCTGAAGGCCTCGGAGACCGCCGGGTCCCGGTCCGACCCGATCACCTCCAGACGGCTCGACGCCTGGCTGGTGCAGGAGCGGACCTGCGGGTAGCGGGAGGCGTCCGGCAGGTCGAGCAGGTCCCGGACGGTCGGGGTGGGGGCCTCGACGGTGTCCTCCACGACCCGGCGGGCCAGGGTGCCGAGGTCTGGGTTGGCGTCCACCGCGATGACCCGGTCGCCGCGCAGCGAGGCGAACACCCCGCCCAGGGCGACGGTCGTCGTCGTCTTGCCGACGCCACCCTTCAGGCTGAGCACGGCGATCCGGTAGTCACCGCGTAACGGTGTGCTGATGCGCTCGCCGACCTCCCGCTGCTCGGTCTGGCCCGGCGACTCGCCCGGGTTCACCCGGCCGCCGGAGACCCGGTGGACCAGCCGCCGCCACCCCGACGGCGGTGCCGCGGACACCGCGCCGACCATGGCGGACGCGTCGAGACTGCTGAACTGTGCTGGTGATGTAGGTGATGCAGGTACCGTCATGCCGGCTGTTCCCCCTGTGTCGTGTGTGCTGCCCGGATCCCCTTGTCGTCCCGGCCCCGGGGACGAGCGTAGCCGGTATCGTCCGGCAGGGGGACGAAACCTAGAACTCCCCGCAGTTGTCCGGCGCGGGCCGGTCGTTGAAGCGGTCGACCATGTAGCTCATCGCCGGGCCGGCGTTGGTGAGCATCGGCACGGCGTGGTTCACCGCGAACTTCGGCAGGATCGACGGCAGCGGGTCGGTGGTGAACTGGACGGTGCCGCCGGCGTCGCAGTAGCGCGCGGCGGTGTCGCGCGCCTGCTGCCATGGGATGGTGTCGTCGTTGATGCCGTTGGTGATCATGATCGGCGCGTTGACGTCGGTGTAGGTGCTGGCCAGCTTGTAGCTCTCCAGTACCGAGCGCAGCCGGTCGTCGTCGCGGGCGATCTCGCCGAAGGAGCGGCCGTCGGTGGTCAGGGTGCGGGTGTCGGTCAGCCCCCACCGCGCGACCGTGTCGCCGATGCACCGGTCCTTCGTGTCGGCGAGGAACTCCATCCCGCGCTCGTTGAAGTACTCGTCGGTCAGGCCGGCGAGTTCGGGGTGGCGTTCCAGCGCGCCGTTGAGGGCGTAGCCGAGGACGCCGACGATGGCGTGCCGGTCCACCGCGTTGACCACCTCGAGCAGGTCGGCGGGCGGGGCGCCGGCGAACGTGCCCTTGACGTTGAGGTCCGGGGCGTAGGACGACGCCATCTCCGCGGCCGCGGCCGCGGCGCCGCCGCCCTGGGAGTAGCCGAAGAAGCCGACGGGGGAGTCGTCCGGCAGGCCGAGCTGGGCCAGTCCGGCACGCGCCCCGTCCAGGGTGGCCTGTCCCTGTTCGGGGTTGTTGACGTAGGTGTGCTGGCCCGGGGTGCCCAGGCCGATGAGGTCGACGACGACCACGTTCATGCCCAGCGCGCTGGCCGCGGCATGGAAGGGGTACTCGTAGTTGAGGTTCAGTGCGGCGTTGCCGGGGTCGAAGCCGAAGAGCTGCTGCGTGCTGCGCGAGGGGGCGCAGATGTCGCCGGAGCCGCGGGTGCCGGGGGAGTAGACC
>JAKDIS010000208.1 GCA_030450335.1 Corynebacterium sp.
TGTCGGTGGGGTGTTCTAGTGGGAGAGGAGGTCGACGACGGCGCTGACGTCGGCGGCGACGTCGTCGAGCAGACGGTCGTAGTCCCCGGTGGAGGAGAAACCCACCGGGTCGGTGTGGTCGTGGGTCACCCGCGGCAGCCGGTTGCGCTGGTGGGGGAGCTGGGTCAGGGACGTCAGCTCGCCGCCGCGGTGCCACTCGGCGAGCTGGTGCAGCCGGAAGGTGCGCTTGAGCATCGCCGGGGCGAGGCGCAGGCAGTGGTCCACGTGGGACTTCTCCAGGCCGACGACCAGGTCGGCGTCCTTCAGCACGTGCCGGTCGACGCGCCGGGCGGTGAAGCCGGAACCGTCCACGCCGCGCCCGGCGAGGTACTCCAGGGAGCGCGGGTCCATCGGGTAGCCGGTCATGCCGGACGTTCCGGCGCTGGTCACGGTGACGCCGGAGTTCCGGTCGAGGCCGTCGCGCAGCAGGTACTCGGCCACCGGGGAGCGGCAGATGTTGCCGGTGCAGACGAACAGCACGTTCATCGTCTCGTCCCTCCTGCCTTCTCGCCGAGAACGACCCGGCCCACGCGGAACTTGCGCAGCACGACAACGCCCAGGATGGACAGGCCCACCCCGCCGACGGTCAGGGCCACGAACAGTACCGGGACCGAGGTCACGCCCGCCGCCGAGGCCACCGCGCGGCAGGCGCCGATGGCGAAGGAGTGCAGTAGGAAGATGCCCGAGGAGTAGCCGCCGATCCAGGCCAGCCGGCGGTCGGCGAGTTTCCAGCCGAGGAAGACCAGGGGGAACAGGATACCCAGGGCGATGCCCACCAGGCTGTGGCGGGAGTCGAAGGCGCCGTCGATGCCCGGGAACGCGCCGGCCAGGGAGAACTGCACGGCCACGGCCACGACCACCAGCAGCACGGTGCAGCCGGCCAGGACGGCACGGTTGGCGGGGATCAACGAGAAGCGGGTCAGCGCCACGCCGGCGAGGAAGAACGGGGCGAGGGTCAGCGTCTGGCCCAGCTGCAGGAAGCGGAAGTACTCGGTCTGGGTCAGCACCACCACGACCAGCGAGGCGGTGAACAGCAGGGCGAAGTTGAGGCGCGTGGACAGCAGCCGGCGCGAGTCCAGCAGCGCGACCACGGCGAAGAGCCAGAAGGTGGTGAGCAGGAACCAGTAGGGGCTCAGCGAGTACAGCAGCCAGTGCACCGGGTCGAGGTCCCGGGAGGAGTTCGTGCCGGTCAGGTACACCTGCGTCAGCCCGATGGCGGGCACGAAGATCACGTAGGGCACCAGCAGCCGGCGGGCCTTCTTGCCCATGAAGGAGCGGTAGCCGGACACGTCGGTGAGTGGACGCCAGGCGTACACCAGCCCGGCGAGCAGCGTGAACAGCGGCATGCGCAGGTAGTCGACGGAGTCGGTGTAGTAGCGCAGCGCGCTGTCGTCGCCGACCTGGATGCCGTCGGCGGCGTTGTAGCCGATGACGTGGAAGGTCACCAGGAACAGGCAGGCGACGCCGCGAAGCGTGTCGACCGGGAGATTGCGGGACGCCGCACGCGCGCCGCGTGGCGACGCGACGGCAGCGTCCTGCCGGATCTTGTTGGAGGTCATCGAGGAACGTCCTACGGGTGTGA
>JAKDIS010000209.1 GCA_030450335.1 Corynebacterium sp.
GGCACCGTCCCACCCCTCGGACGGCATGTCGCGCACAGCCCGCTGGGCGGCCACCGCCGTGCTCACCGCCAGCCTGCTGGTGATCACCATGGACATGACCATCCTCAACATCGCCCTGCCGGAGATGGCCGCCGAACTGCAGCCGACCTCCACCCAGCAGCTGTGGATCGTGGACGTCTACTCCCTCGTCCTGGCCGGACTGCTGGTGTCCTGGTCGGCGGTGGCCGACCGCTGGGGACGCAAGAAGATGCTGATGCTCGGCTACAGCTTCTTCATCATCGCCTCCCTGCTCGTCGTCGTCGCCGACAGTGCCGGGCAGATCATCGCGATCCGCGCCTTCCTCGGCGTCGGCGGCGCGATGATCATGCCGCAGACCCTGTCGATGATCCGCGTGATCTTCACCGACCTCAAGGAACGCGCCACCGCCCTGAGCATCTGGGCCGCGGTCTCCGGCCTCGGTGCCGCCTTCGGCCCGCTGGTCGGTGGCGTCCTGCTCGAACACTTCAGCTGGCACGCCGCCTTCCTGGTCAACGTCCCGCTGATGGGCATCGCCATCGTGGCCGGTTACTTCCTGCTGCCCGAGTCCACCGTGGCCAACCCCGGACGCTGGGACGTCTTCGCGGCGGTGCAGTCCATGGTCGGCATGGTGCTGCTGGTGTGGTCGGTCAAGGAGTTCGGCAAGGAGGCGTCCTTCGCCGTGCCCGGCGCGCTGGCCGCCTTCGCCGCCGCGGTCGCGATCCTCGCTTGGTTCACCGTGCGCTGCCTGCGCAGCGACTCCCCGCTGCTGGAGCTGCGCCTGTTCCGCAACAGGGCCTTCACCGCCGGCATCATCGCCGCGCTGGGCTCCACCTTCGCGATGATCGCCGCCCTGCTGCTGCTCGCCCAGTGGATGCAGCTGGTCGACGGCGACTCACCGATCCAGACCGGCGTGAAACTCATCCCCGTCGCCGTGGCCGCGGCACTGTCGTCCATCGCCGCTCCCCCGCTGAGCCGACGCCTCGGCTCACGCGCCGTGCTCGCCGGCGGACTGGTCCTCGCCGGGGTCGGGCTGCTCTACGTCGGCGTGGCCCCCGGCGAGGTCACCTACGCCACGATCCTGGTGGCGATGCTCTTCGTCGGTGCCGGGGTCGGGTCACTGGCCATCGCCTCGGCGATGATCATGGGTGGCTCACCGGAGGAGAAGTCGGGCAACGCCGGGGCGCTGGAGGAGGCGTCCTACGAGCTGGGCGCGGTCCTGGGCATCACGGTGCTCGGCAGCGTCTCGGCGCTGGTGTTCCGCGACCACCTGACCTCCCTGGCCGCCGGGCTCGGCCTGCCGTCCGCCCTGGTCGACCCGGCCGGGGAGTCGCTGGGCGCGGCGATGCACATCGCCGAGGAGGCGCAGTTGCCCTCACTGGCCACGAGTGCGGCCGAAGCCTTCACCGACTCCCTGCAGGTCGCCGGACTCATCGGCGGGGTGATCATGGTCGTGGTCGGTACCGCGGTCTTCCTGGTCACCCCGAAGGGCACGCAGGAGGCGCACTGACGCCACGCGCGGATCAGGCGGCGAGGGCCGC
>JAKDIS010000116.1 GCA_030450335.1 Corynebacterium sp.
GACCGTGTGCCTGACAAGGAGGGCACTTCGGTACTAGGGTGGGGTACGTGAGTCAGACGCACAGCCCCCTGGCCGACCACGTCCCAGGGGCAAGCACGGAAGACGGTTCAGGTCTCGACGCGCACCGGCCCCTCCTGGCGGCCACCGCGCGCCACTACGGAAGGCCACTGATCGAGCAGTCGACGGTGGACGAGGGAGACACCGGCCTCATCGACGGCTGGTCGCACACCGCCGTCCTGGTCACCGGGCCGGAGGCGGCCACCTGGCTGAACAACCTGATCTCCCAGAAGGTCGACGCGATCGGCGTCGGCCAGACCACCAACGGCCTGATACTGGACATCCAGGGACGCGTGGAGCACGCCTTCGGCATCGCCGCGGTGGACACCGACACCCTCCTGCTGGACGCCCCGGGCGACTCCGACCCCGCCGCCCTCGCCGACTTCCTGTCGAAGATGGTCTTCTGGGCACAGGTCGAGGTCACCACGCCGGAACTGGCCCTGATCAGTGTGGTCAACCCGGCGTCCTCCCCCGCCGCGCAGGCGGGCACCGGCGCGCCGGAGGGACTGGACGGCCTGGACGGCAGCGCCGCGTCCGGGGTCCGGTACTGGGCGACGCGTACCCTCGGCGGCCACGCGGTGACCGACCTGTGGGTCGACGTGTCGACCGTGACGCAGGTGTGGGACACCCTGGCGTCCACCGGTGCGCGCCCCGTCGGCGGCTGGGCGGCGGACGCCCTGCGCATCCGCGACCGCCGGCCGCTGCTCGGCGTCGACACAGACGAACGCCTCATCCCCCACGAAGTGCCCGGATACATCGGCGGCGACACCCCCAGCGCCCACAGCGCGACCCAACTCGCCCGCGCCGACGACGGGCCCACGTCCTCCGCCGTGCACCTGAACAAGGGCTGCTACCGCGGGCAGGAGACGGTGTCACGCGTGCACAACCTCGGCCGCCCGCCGCGCCAGCTCGTGGTGCTGCAGCTCGACGGCTCCGGCCACTCCCTGCCAGAGGTCGGTGCGGCGGTCACCGCCGGCGGGCGCAGCGTGGGACGCATCGGGCTGACCGTGCAGGACGCCGAGGAGGGTCCGGTGGCCCTGGCGCTGGTGAAACGCCAGGTCATCGAGAAACTCGCGGCCGACCGGGAGTCCGGGGAGAACAAGACCCCGGCATTGAGTGTGGACGGGGTGGACGCGGCCGTGGACCCCGACGACATCGTCGTCGACAACACGGTCCGGCCCGGCCGCGCGGCCGTGAACAAGCTGAAGGGAAAAATCTGACCGGCGTTCACCTGCGATGACGATGCTGACGGGCAATTCAGGGCGGGTCTGTTTCTGACAACTGCGCCCTCACCCGCTATGGTGGGGACAGAACAGAATCACTGAAAGATGCGAGAGCAGCTCAAATCCCTGGCTGCTCCATTGACAACCCGAGGGGGTCAGGCCATGGGTCGCGGCCGTGCCAAGGCAAAGCAAACCAAGGTTGCCCGTCAGCTCAAGTACAGCTCTCCAGACATGGATCTCGAGAGTCTCCAGCGTGAGCTGTCCACTGAGAGTGGGCATTCCACCGAGGACGATTACGAGGAGTGGGACGACTGGAGCGCCGAGGAGGACGAAGGCCGCTGACGGTCATCTCCGTCCCCTCCCCGCAGTGAACGCCGGTGCCCGGGCCCGGTCCACGTCATGAACCGATGACGTGGACGGGCCCGGTCGCCGGTTTTCGCGTGCCCTAGATAGACAAGCACCGGACAAGCACCGGACAAGCGTCAGGGGCCAAGATCGAGCGTGGGATGTTTGAACCCGATGATTCAACCATCCCACGCTCGATCTTGGCCCCTCTGGCTGCGGCGCTTAGGTGCGGGCGCGGGCGCTTAGGTGCGCGGGTGCTCCCCCACGAGCTCGGCACGCACGGCGGCACCGTTCTCCGAGCCGTCCTCGGCGGCCAGGCGGACGTGGCCGAGCTTCCAGGCGTCGATGTGGCGGGCGGTGAGCATCGCCAGGGCGCGCTCCGCATCGTCCTCACCGACGACGGCGACCATGCCGACTCCCATGTTGAAGGTCTTCTCCATCTCCTCCTGCGACACCTTGCCCAGCTGGGCGATGGTGCGGAAGACCGGCGCCGGCTCCCAGGACCCACGGTTGAGCTCGGCGACGAGGCCCTCCGGGATCACGCGGGCCAGGTTCGCCGCCAGGCCACCACCGGTGACGTGGGAGTAGGTGTGCACGTCGCACTCCGAGGCGAGCGCCAGGCAGTCGAGCGCGTAGATCTTCGTCGGCTCCAGCAGCTCCTCGCCGAGGGTGCGTCCGAAGTCGGACACGTAGCCGTCCAGCGCCAGGCCGGCCTTCTCCAGCAGGACGTGGCGCGCCAGGCTGTAGCCGTTGGAGTGCAGGCCGGAGCTGGCCATGCCGATGACCACGTCGCCGTGACGCACGCGGTCCGGGCCGAGCAGCTTGGCCTCCTCGACCACGCCGACGGCGGTAGCGGAGACATCGTACTCGCCCGGCTCCATCAGGCCCGGGTGCTCGGCGGTCTCGCCGCCGAGCAGGGCGCAGCCGGCGTCGATGCAACCGGCGGCGATGCCGGAGACGATCTCGGCGACGTGCTCGGGCACGACCTTGCCGATGGCGATGTAGTCCTGCAGGAACAGCGGCTCCGCGCCGCAGACGACCAGGTCGTCGACGACCATGGCCACCAGGTCACGTCCGATGGTGTCGTGCTTGTCCATCGCCTGCGCCACCGCAAGCTTCGTGCCGACTCCGTCGGACCCGGAGGCCAGCAGCGGCTTCTCGTAGTCCCCCAGGGCGAACAGGCCGGCGAAGCCGCCGAGACCTCCCCTGACCTCGGGTCGGGTCGCCTTCTTGGCGATGGGTGCGAACAGCTCGACGGCGCGGTCGCCGGCCTCGATGTCCACGCCGGCGGCCGCGTAGCTCGCGCCTCCGGAACTGTCGCGGGGATCGGTCTGGTCTGTCAAAGTAATTCGCCTTCACTCGCGGTGATCGTCGTGCAGGAAGTTCTTGCGTTGAACCGAACCCAGCCTACCCGGTGCCACCAGCGACCGACGTACTCAGACACCCCGGACGACCGGCAGCCAGTGCGATACGTCACCCGCGTGAGCCCCGGACACCTCCGCGCCCGCGGCCACGGCACCGTCCAGGTCGATGAGACCGCCGGCCAGACGCAGCCAGGTGAGCGCATCGCACTGCACCACGTTCGGCGGCGTCCCCCGCCGGTGCACCGACCCCTCGACGCACTGCGCCGCCGCGAACGGCGGCACCCTGACCTCGACACTGTGCCCCGGGGCGTCCTGCTCGAGCTGGGCGACGCTCAGCCGCACGGCGGCGGCGACGACGCTGCGCGACGGGCGCGGGACGTCCTGCGGGTCACGTGCCCACGGCCACACCTCCACCATCGCGGAGCGCAGCGCTGCGGGGTCTGTCGTCTTCGTCGGCCTCGGTGACATGCCCCCGATGATACGGGGAGTGCACGGGGATGGAATGCGGCACTGGCGGGGACTGTAGTATGGCGGTGTTCACCAGTGAGACGAAAGGCAGATTGTGGCAGTTACAGGGGCAGACGAGCAGGAACGGGCGCTGCAGCCGGAGACGACGCTGCGCTTCATGGCTGCGCCGACCGACGTCCTCATGCAGGGGGCACGGGGCGTCCACGGCGGTCGTGTCCTGGAGTGGATCGACAAGGGGGCCTACGCCTGCGCCGTCGGCTGGTCCGGCGCGTACTGCGTGACCGCCTACGTGGGGCACATCCACTTCACCCGGCCGATCCCCTCGGGCCACATCGTCGAGGTGCGCTCACGCATCGTCTACACCGGACGCTCCTCGATGCACATCGTCAACGAGGTGCTCTCCGCCGACCCGCGTGAGGGCGTGTTCACCCGCGCCTGCGACTGCCTGGTCATCTTCGTCGCCATGGACGAGAACCGGAAGTCCATGCCCGTGCCGCACTTCGAGCCGGGCTCCGAGGCCGGCCTGCGGGTGCAGGAGGCGGCCCTGTCGCGCGTGCAGCTGCGCAAGGCCATCGAGGAGGAGATGCTCAAGCAGAGCTACTCCTCCGACCCTGCCGCCACCACCGCCCCGCGGATGACGCACCGCTTCATGGCCAAGCCCACCGACGTGAACTGGGGCGGCAACGTCCACGGTGGCACGGCGATGGAGTGGATCGACGAGGCGGCGTCCGCCTGCACCTCGGCCTGGACCGGGGAGCGCACCGTGGCGGTCTACGCCGGCGGTTTCCGCTTCTACCGTCCCGTGCACATCGGCGACCTCGTGGAGGTCGAGGCCCGCGTGATCCGCACGGACGTGCGCAGCATGTCGGTCTCGGTGCACCTGCGCGCCGGCGACCCGCGTGAGGGCACCGGCAACCTCCCCGTCGGCATCCACGCCTCGATGACGTACATCGCCACCGACATCGACGGCAACCCCCTGGCCGCCCGGCAGTTCACCCCCACCACGCCGGAGGACAAGCGACTGTCCCAGCACGCCGCCACGCTGCGCGAACTGCGTACCAAGTACCGGCCCATGCCCCTGGTGGACCCGCTGCGCGACGAGAGCCAGTACCCGATGAACTGATCAGACGAAGTAGTCGACTCCCATGACCTGGTAGTCGCCGTCTATCTCGAGCAGCATCACGTTTCCACGGGTCTCATCGTCTCCGTCCACGACACCCACCACGTTCATGCTGTCTACCTCTTCCCGGGTAAACCCTTCCTCCTCGATGCCCTCATAGAGCTCTTCCGGATCCTCCATGATGTTCAGCTTGAGCTGGTCGATGGTGATCACGGTGTCCCCTGCCCGGAAGTCACTGCCTCCAAAGTAGGAGTCGAGCCCGACGAAGGACTGACCGTCCTCGAGCCCGAAACTGTTCATTACCTCGTCGCGGGACTGGGAGACCGAATTCTCCGTGACCCAGTCGCGCAGGTCCTCCTCGCCCTCCTGCGAGAGCATGTCGTCGACTACCGACTTCGAGGCCTTGTAGGGGTCACCCCCGCCGAACAGGCCCAACGCCCACCCCGCCAGGCCCACGACAACCGCGGTGACCACGGCGGTGATGCCGATCGCCAGGATATTGGACTGCTTGAAGGAGTCCTGGACCTGGTGGCCTGCAGCGGACGCCTTGCCGCCGGCGGTGCGGGCGAACTGGCCCGCGTGCTGTTGGAACTGTCCTGCCCCACCGGACGCTGCGCCGGACGTCGCGCCGGCAGGCGCTGTCGCGTCGCCGGTGTTGAGCGCGGCCAGCTCGCGGAGGGAGACCACGTCGATCTCCGGTGCCGACGGATCGTCGAGCCGCTGGTCGTAGAGGGAGCGCCGGGTCTCGTCGCCGAGGATCGCGCGTGCGGTGGAGAGCTGGTCCTGGAGTCCCGCATCGTCTGCGGGCACCTGCGCCAGTCGACCGTCGAGCTCCGTGCCGAGTTCCGCCGGCGAGGACTGCCGGGAGAGCCCGAGTGACTGGTAGAGGTCATAATGTGCCATGAGTGGTTTCTCTTTCTTCGAGTGGGGCGCGTCGACTAGCGGAAATTGGATGCGTTGATGACGTTGAAGATCTTGAGATCCCCGCCCTGCTCGATGATCGCGACCATTCCCTTGTAGTCGCCCGAGCTGTCCGCGATCCCGACGATCCGGCGTGATTTGGCCTCTTCCTCGGAGAACCCGTCATCGACGAAGGACTCGAAGTCAGCTCCACCACCCAGAACCGCCATGTGCTCCGGATTGATCGAGGTCTGCGCGTGAAGGCCGCCACCTGAGAACAGCGAGTCCATACCGCTGAACGAACTGCTGCGGCCCTCCCCGACGTTCATCGCCTGCATCAGCTCATCCCGGTACTGGTAGGTAGTATTCTCCCGCAACCAGGTACGGAGCTCGTCGGAGTCCGAGTGGTCGAGCATGTCGTCCACCAGCGCGATGGCGTCCGGATCGTCCTGCTGCCCGGAGTCCCCGCCCGTCAACGCGCCGAGTCCCCAGCCGACCAGCAGGACGACCACGGCGGTGACCACCGCGGTGATGCCGATGGCCAGGCCCTTGGACTGGCGGAACGAGTCCTGGACCTGACGGCCGGCGGCACCCGCCTTGTCGCCGGCGTTGCGGGCGAACTGGCCTGCCTGCCCCTGCTGCCCCTGCTCTCCCTGCTGTCCCGCCGGAGGTCCGACGTCGAGCGCAGCGAGCTCCTTCAGCGACGCCACGTCGATGTCCTCGGCGTTCGGGTCGCCGAGCCTCTGGTCGTACAGCGAGCGCCGGGTATCGTTGCCGACGACCGCGCGTGCGGTGGTCAGCTCGTCGAGCGCCGCAGCATCGTCCTGCGGTGTCGCGGCCATCCGGTCGGCGAGAACCCGGTCCAGCTCCCCCGTGGGAGCGCTCCGGTCCAGCCCCAGGGACTGGTAGATGTCATAGTGTGCCATGAGAATTCTTCCCTCGTGAAACGTAGGATGCCATGCTGGCACCCAGTGAAGTCAGTGGAAGGTTATCAACAACACATATAAAAAGAACCCGCCGTGGGGAGATTTCCCCACGGCGGGTCTCAGAACCTGGCGGTGCCGAGCTACTCCACCACGGAGTTCGCTCCCACGGCGTGGCTGAACAGGGACGGCAGCGTGCCCTCCCAGGCAGCCTTCGCCTCGGTGACCGGCAGCGAGAACTCCGCGCCGGCGGTGGTCACGGCGATCGTGGCGTCCTGCGAATCCTCCACGGAGACGCTGGAACCGATGCGGCTGACCGGCACACCGTTGTCGGCGAACACAGCCTCGACCTTGTCCACGGCCGAGGGGTCGGAGGCGTCCACGGCGACGAGCACGCGCGTGGCGGTCTCGGAGAACAGCCCGGTGAACACGTCGGCGACAGCCTCACCGGTGGTCGCGTCGGACGCCAGCGCGGCCAGCGGGTCCACGGAGACAGACGCGCCGGACTGCACCGCGTACTCCACGACCGCCTGGGACAGGCCGCCCTCGGAAAGGTCGTGGGCCGAGGCGACGGCGCCCCGCAACTGACCCATGGCCGTACCGAGCTTCTGCTCGGCACCCAGGTCCACCGTCGGCGGCATTCCGGCCAGGGTGGAGTGGGCGACCTGCTGCCAGATCGAGCCACCGAGTTCGTCGGAGGTCTCCGCGCCGGCGAGCAGCAGCACGTGGTCGCCACCGGTCGGGCGGGTGGGGATGCGGGTGGCGACGTCGTCGATGGTGCCGAGCACGGCGATCACCGGGGTGGGCAGGATCGCCTCGGAAC
>JAKDIS010000117.1 GCA_030450335.1 Corynebacterium sp.
TGTTCTTCCTCAGCCCCGTCGGGCTCACGTTCCTGCTCGGGGAGGGCGCGGCTAGACGCTCCGGGGACCGCACCACCCGGGCGAACCGGGCGGTGGCCGGCATGAACGGCGTGGCGCACGCCAGCTACCTCTCCGGCACGATCATCCCGCTGCTGGCGATCGGCATCCCGTTGTCGCCGGTGGCGATCGGCCCGGCGCAGGCCCTGTTCAACGCCCCGCCGGCGCTGACGCTGGACAACAACCTGCACCACATGCTGAACACACCGACGTTCATCGTGGCCGTGGTGCTCGGCGCGGTGCTGGCCCTGGGGCTGACGTACGTCATCGCGGTGCGCTACTCCTACCGGATCACCTACGTGGTGATGCGCTACATCCCGCACGAGGCGGTGCTGGGACTGTTCATCGGGTTCATCCTGCTGCTGGCCTACCTGGACGCCGGGGTGGCGAACATCTTCGGTGTGCTGCTGGTCGGGGTCACCTGCGGGACGCTCAACAAGTTGGGCGTAGGCTACGGCGTGCAGTTCATGACCCTGTTCGCGTCCCCCTGGATCGTGCAGAACCTGCTGTGACACGAAAGGACGCTGTGCAGTCTTCACCCGAACCCCATGCCGAATCCCATACCGGGCACGGCCGGACGGTGGCGAAGGTCATCCTCCTCGGCGAGCATTCCGTGGTCTACGGGCACCCGGCGGTGGCCGTGCCCCTGCACAGCCTGCACATGAACGCCACGGTCGAGCCGGTCGAGGGGCCCGCACGGCTGACCTGCCTGGACTACGACGGTCCGGTGGACGGCGCCCCGGAGCGTCTGGCGTCGGTGGTCAAGGCCCTGGACGTCGCGTGCGCCTTCGCCGGACGCCCCACTACCGGTCTGCACGTCAGCACGCAGGCGGACTTCCCGCCGGAGCGCGGGCTGGGGTCCTCGGCCGCCGCCGCGGGCGCGGTGGTGCGCGCGGTGCTGGACGCTGCCGACGTCGCGGCGTCCCCCCTCGAGCTCTTCGAGCTGACGCAGGAGGCCGAGCGCATCGCGCACGGGCGTCCGTCCGGACTGGACGCGCTGACCACCGCAGCACCCGGGCCGGTGTACTTCCGCGACGGCGTCGGTTCGACCTTCGAGATGGACCTGGCGGCCTGGATCGTCATCGCGGACTCCGGGGTGACCGGCCGGACGCGGGAGACCGTCGGTGACCTGCGGCGCAGGTACGACGCCGATCCGCAGGGCGTCGGGCCGCTGCTGGACGAGCTGGGCGAGATCGCCGACGGTGCGGTCGCCGACCTGCGCGCCGGCGACGTCGACGCGCTCGGCGACCGGATGGACGCCGCCCAACATCTGCTCGCCGACCTCGGCGTGAGCGACGACCGGTTGGACGCGCTGACCGCCGCGGCGCGCGCCGCCGGCGCGGTCGGCGCGAAACTCACCGGCGGGGGACGCGGCGGCTGCGTCATCGCGCTGGCCCGCACCGCCGGGGACGCCGCGGCGATCGCCGGGGCACTCACGGACGCCGGGGCGTCCGACACCTGGATCCACGCACCACACCTGCAGGAGGAAGCATGACGGCCCCGAGAAGAGCCCCAGGAAGAGCTACAGCGACGGCGCACGCCAACATCGCGCTGATCAAGTACTGGGGCAAGGCGGACGAGGAACTGATCATCCCGCGTACGCCGAGCCTGTCGCTGACCCTCGACGAGCTGTACACGACCACGACCGTGGAGTTCGGCGCGGTAACTCAGGACGCCGCGACACTGGACGGGACGCCCGTCACCGGGCGGGCGATGGAACGCATCACCGCCTTCCTCGACCTGGTGCGCGAGCGCTCCGGTGTGTCGGACGCCGCGGTGGTGACCTCGGTGAACACCGTGCCCACCGCCGCCGGGCTGGCGAGCTCGGCCTCCGGTTTCGCCGCCCTGGCCGGGGCTGCCTCCACCGCCGCCGGGCTGCAGCTCGACGAGCGGGACCTGTCGCGGCTGGCGCGGCGCGGGTCCGGTTCGGCGTCGCGCTCGGTCTTCGGCGGGCTGGCGATGTGGAATGCCGGCCACGACGACGCGACGTCCTACGCGGCCCCCGTGCCGGGCGGGGAGATGGCCGCTGACCTGGCGATCGTGGTGCTCGTCATCGACGACGGCCCGAAGGCGGTCTCCAGCCGCGAGGCGATGCGCCGCACCGTGGAGACTTCCCCGGACTACGCCGGTTGGGTCGAGGCGCACGCCGGGCACCTGGCGGAGGCGTTGGACGCCATAGCCGCCGGCGACCTCGCCCGGCTCGGGGAGGCCGCCGAGGCCAACGCGCTGGGCATGCACGCCACGATGCGCGGGGCCGTCCCGCCGGTCGACTACCTCGGGCCCGGCAGCCGCGCCGCACTGCAGGCGGTGCAGGACGCCCGCGCCGCCGGGCTGCCCGCCTGGGCGACGATGGACGCCGGCCCCAACGTCAAGGTCCTCACCAGCGCCGACAAGGCCGAGGCGCTGGACGCCCACCTGCGCGAGGCACTGGTGGGGAAGGTGCCGGGGCTGCGCACCGTGGTCACCCACGCCGGGCCGGGCATCCAGGTCGACGCAGAGGAGGTGCAGTCGTGACGGCGCCGCGTGCGGTGGAGGTCCGGGCCCCCGGCAAGCTCTACATCGCCGGTGAGTACGCCGTGGTCGAGACCGGTTTCCCCGCGATCCTCGTGGCCGTGGACCGCTACGTGACCGTGCGGGTCACCCCGGGCTCCGGCACCGGCCACATCACCTCCGACCTGTCGACCCAGAGCCGCCTGGAGTGGCACCGTGGGGAGCGGGGCATGATCGTGGAACCCGACCAGGCGCCCTTCGACTTCGTGCTCGGCGCCGCGGGCATCGTCGAGGAGGCCGCCGTGGCGATGGGCACCCCGCTGGAGGTCTTCGACATAGACATCACCAGCGAGCTCGACGACGACTCCGGCCGCAAGTTCGGCCTCGGCTCGTCCGCCGCGGTCACCGTGGCCACCGTCCGGGCCCTGTGCGAGTACTACCGCCTGGACCTCACCCGGATGGCCCAGCTGAAACTGGCCCTGCTGGCCAGCATCTCGGTGCAGTCCTCCGGCTCCGGCGGTGACGTGGCCGCCAGCATGTTCGGCGGCTGGATCGCCTACACCTCCTTCGACCGTGGGTGGGCACGCGAGGAACGCGACGTCCGTCCCCTGGTCGACCTGGTCACCATGGACTGGCCGGGCCTGTCCGTGAAACGCGTGTGCCCGCCGGACCGGCTGCGCCTGCTGGTCGGCTGGACCGGGTCACCGGCGTCGACCTCCCGGCTGGTCGGCGACGTGCAGTCCCACAAGCAGGGTGGGGGCGCTGACAGGGGAGCAGCGCAGCTGGACTACCCGCGCTTCCTCGCCGAGAGCAGACGCTGCGTGACAGCGCTGGTCGAGGCCCTCGGCAACGACGACGCCGACGGTATCCGTGCCGGGATCCGCCGTAACCGGGAGCTCCTGCGCGAGCTCGGGGAGCACACCGGCACCACCATCGAGACCCCCACGTTGCGTCGGCTGATCGAGATCGCCGAGGCCTGCGGCGGGGCGGCGAAGACCTCGGGGGCCGGCGGCGGTGACTGCGGTATCGTGCTCATCGACAGTCAGAGCGGCACCTCGGATTTGGACGGGTTGCTCGCCGCCTGGGAGCGGTCGGACATCCGACTACTCAACCTGCACGAACACCAGCCCGACGGGCTCACGGAATGACGGGAACGAGCGCATGAGCAGCAACCGCAAGGACGACCACGTCCAGCTGGCCGAGGAACTGAACACGAAGAACCGTGCCGCCGGTGGATTCCACGACGTGCGGTTCATACACCACACCTTCAACGGTCTGGCCCGCGACGGGGTGGACACCTCCACCACCGTCGCCGGGGCCCGGTGGGAGGTGCCCTTCTACATCAACGCCATGACCGGCGGCAGCGAGAAGACCGGACGCATCAACGCCGACCTCGCGCGCGCGGCGTCCACCGCCGGGGTGGCGATGGCCAGCGGTTCGGTCAGCGCGGCCCTGCGCGACCCGGCGTTGGAGCCGACGTTCCGCATCGTGCGCGAGAGCGCCCCGCAGTCCTTCCTCTTCGCCAACGTGAGCCCGGAGGCCACGGTGGAGCAGGCGCGCCGGGCGGTGGAACTGCTGGACGCCAACGCCCTGCAGGTCCACGTCAACCCTGCCCAGGAGCTGGTGATGCCCGAGGGTGACCGGGACTTCCGGCACTGGCTCGACCGGATCGCCGAGATCGTGGAGGCGGTGGACGTGCCGGTGGTGGTCAAGGAGGTCGGCTTCGGGCTCAGCGCCGACAGCGTGGCGGAGCTGGCCGCCCGTGGCGTCACCACCGTGGACGTCAGCGGGCGCGGCGGCACGAACTTCATCGACATCGAGAACCACCGGCGCTCGCGCCAGGAGTACACCTACCTGTCGGGGTGGGGGCAGAGCACCCCGGAGTGCCTGCTGGACACGGTGCACGGCCCCGGCGGCGCACCGACGGTGCACGTCCTGGCGTCCGGCGGTGTGCGCACCCCGCTGGACGTGGTGCGCGCCCTGGCGCTCGGCGCGCGTGCCGTGGGCGTCAGCGGGCACTTCCTGCACGTGCTGCTCACCGACGGGCCGGACGCGCTGGTCGAGGAGCTGGATGCGTGGACTGACCAGGTACGTACCCTGATGACGCTGCTCGGGGCACCGGACGTGCCCTCGCTGACCTCGACGGACGTCCTGGTCACCGGGGAGACCGCGGAGTTCGCCCGGCTGCGCGGGATCGACCTGCCGTCGCTGGCGCGCCGGCGTTAGTTGCTGACGTTCCTGCAGGCAGGCAGCTAGGGAACGTCACCCACGAGGCGCGGCTGTGGCATCGGGGTCTGAACCTCCGAGTGCAGCCACACCATGTTGCTAGCCAGGCGAGCGGAATGGGCGTGTTTCGTCTATGCTTCTGGAGTACCCACTCCAACTACCGAAGGGCCTTCATCATGAACGAGGACAACACCGCGCCTGACAACGTGAAGGAACGACGGTCGTCCGTCGGACTGATCGTCACGACGGCGGTCATCGTCGTCGTCGCGATCGCCCTGATCATCCTGATCGGCCAGAACACCGACCAGGTCGACATGGGCTTCCTCGGATGGGAGTTCGCTTTCCCGCTGTCCGTGGGGCTCGTCGCCGCAGCGCTCGGAGGAGCGATCGTCGCGTTCGCACTCAGCGGACTCATCGCCATCCGACGCAGGAAATGACCCCGTCGCCGCTCGGCACAACCGGGCGGACCTACAACCCGTACCGTCCGAAAGCCACGGCGTGATCCACGCCGGCCCTGGCGCCGGCTTCCGAGGTGACGCCGCCGATGAGGTCACGCGGAGCGGGATGGTCCTCCAGTGCCGCCAGGTAGACCTTGTGCTGTTCCAGCGAAGCGATGCTGCGCTCGACCGAGCCGGGGGAGACCGCCACCGCATGCGTCGGTGCCGACGCCCCGAAGACGAGCAGGTGGTCGGCCTGCCAGCGCTCAAGGACCTCACCGTCGCCACCGGTGATGTCGGGGAAGACCCAGCGGTTGCCCGCATCGCGCGCGGCATCCAGGGCCACGAGCCCGGCCACCCGGTGGTCGGCCTGGTTCAGCCCCCACGGCATCTCCTCGGCCCACCCCAGCGTGACCAGCGTGGTGGGCCGGATCTCACGGATCACCGCGGCCACCGCACGGCGCAAGGCCAGCGAGTACTCCAGCACCCCGTCGGGGAAGTCGAGGATGCGCAGGTCGTCCACGCCGACCTGGGAACAGGCGTTGCGCTGCTCGGCGGCGCGTGCCGGTCCGGTCTCATCCGGGGACATCGAGTCGATGCCCGCCTCGCCGGAGGTCAGCAGCAGGTAGGTCACCGACGCGCCGGCATCCGTCCACTCGGCGACGGCGGCGGAGACGCCGTACTCCAGGTCGTCCGGGTGCGCGACGACGCACAGGACGTGGTCGGCCTCGTCGAGGTGGAGTAGTTCGAGCTGATCGTCGGTCATGGGTCGGCCTCCATACCTGATACATACCTACGGGCAAACGTTCACGGTCAGGATGCGTGGGCGCTGTCGTCCGTCCACCTTGTGGCCATTCAAGCACGACATCATCGGCGGTGACCACCGACAACTCTCCGTGACCGACTGAAGGCCCCATGAACTCACGTCCCTCCCGCCCGCTCCCGACCCACCCCGGGCGTCGTCTGCTCGTCGTCCCCGCGGCGGCCGGATTCCTCGCCACGTCGTTGTTGCTCGTGGGGTGCCTCGCGGACGCCGCCGAAAGTGTGCCCGACGCTGCGGAGTATTCGGAGCAGATACAGGTCGTAGGCCTCGACACGCCACGGTTGTCCTCGGCCGACAACTTCCGGGACGTGGCCGGCGTCGACCGGGCCTACGCCGCGACAGGCGGTCACCTGAAACCTGAGTCGGTCTACCGGTCGAATGCCCTGGACATCACTGACGCGGACCTCGACACCGTGGAGGATCTCGGGATCTCCACCGTGATCGACCTGCGCACCGACAGTGAGATCGAGGAACATCCTGACCGTGTTCCCGCCGGGGCAGACTACGTTCACATCGACATCGTGGGGGGAGGCAGCACCGCAGCGAATCCTACCGAGGAATTCTCGGTCGATTCTCCCGACGACGCAGCGACGATGCTCGGCGACCTCAACCGCAACTTCGTCACCGACGAGGGTATGAGGGCCCAACTCGCACAGGTCATCACCGCCGTCATTGACGCCGACGGCCCGGTTGTCTTCCACTGCACCGCCGGCAAGGACCGGGCGGGGTGGACGAGTGCCGTCCTGCAACTTGCCGCGGGCGTGAGCGAACGCGACGTTATGGACAACTATCTGGCGACGAACGACTACTCGAGCGAGCGGATCGCCGCCACCACCGAGCAGATTCGGACGAGTCAAGGGGATGAGGCGGCGGAGGCCTACGGGGTACTGCTCGGCGTGCAGGAGGGCTTTCTGCGGTCCGGGCTGGACGCGATGAAGGAGTTCTACGGCGACGTGGACACCTACCTCGTCGACGGGTTGGGACTCGAGGTGTCCGCCGTCCTTGCGCTGAAGGACAAGCTCGTGGAGGCGTGAGGCTCCCCGGCCGAGCCACCGGTGGCATCGGCGTGGTTGACTCGGGGACATGATCAACGATGCTGACGCACGCTACGACGACTTCGTCTCGGTGGCCACCGAGGTCCTCGACAAGTACGACATCGCGTTGGACACCCTCGACGACACCACCGTTA
>JAKDIS010000118.1 GCA_030450335.1 Corynebacterium sp.
GGGCGACACCTCCGTGCTGCCGCGCAACATCGCCACCAAGGAGGCCTTCCAGAACTCCATGGCCCTGGACATGGCCATGGGCGGGTCCACCAACACGGTGCTGCACATCCTCGCCGCCGCCCAGGAGGGTGGCATCGACTTCGACCTGCAGGACATCGACGACCTGTCGCGCAACGTCCCCTGCCTGTCGAAGGTCGCGCCGAACTCCGACTACCACATGGAGGACGTCCACCGCGCCGGCGGAATCCCCCGCATCCTCGGCGAGCTGTGGCGTGGCGGCAAGCTCAACGAGGGCGTGCACACCGTGCACTCCCCCAGCCTCGCCGAGTGGCTCGAGGACTGGGACGTCAGTGCGGCCTCGCCGCGCCAGGAGGCGATCGACCTCTACCACGCCGCCCCCGGCGGGGTGCGCACCACCGAGCCCTTCTCCACGGACAACGTGTGGGACGACCTCGACGTGGACGCCGAGAACGGTTGCATCCACGACGTGGAGCACGCCTTCACCGCCGACGGCGGGCTGGTCATCCTGCGCGGCAACCTCTCGCCCGACGGCGCGGTGATCAAGGCCGCCGGCATCGACGAGTCCCTGTGGCACTTCTCCGGACCGGCCCTGGTCGTGGAGTCGCAGGAGGAGGCCGTGGACGTGATCCTCAAGAAGAAGGTCACCGCCGGCGACGTGGTCGTCGTGCGCTACGAGGGCCCGTCCGGCGGACCGGGCATGCAGGAGATGCTGCACCCCACCGCCTTCCTCAAGGGCTCCGGACTGGGCAAGAAGTGCGCCCTGATCACCGACGGGCGTTTCTCCGGCGGATCCTCGGGTATCTCGGTCGGCCACATCTCCCCGGAGGCCGCCGACGGTGGACTGATCGGGCTCGTCGAGAACGGCGACACCGTGACCATCGACGTCCACAACCGTCAGCTCACCCTCGACGTGCCGGACGAGGAGATCGCGCGTCGCCGTGCTGCGATGGACGCCTCGCGGAAGCCGTGGTCCCCGGCGACCCGTCAGCGCAAGGTCACCAAGGCGCTGCGCGCCTACGCCAAGATGGCCACCAGCGCCGACAAGGGCGCGGTGCGCGAGGTCGACTAGACCCTGCCGCGGCCCTGCCGCAACGACAGCTCACAACGTGCCCGGGTACGCCCCGCCGTCGATGAGCATGTTCTGCCCGGTGATGTAGCCGGCCTGTGCCGAGCACAGGAAGGCGCAGGTCGCGCCGAACTCCGCCGGGTCGCCGAAGCGTCCTGCCGGGATGCCGTCGGTGGACGGCGACGAGCCGGTGCGCGCCAACCGCGCGGTCGCGAAGCGTCCCGGCAGCAGGTTGTTGACCGTCACGTTCGCCGCGGCCAACCGGGGTTGGCGTGCCACCCCGGCCACGAAGCCGGTCAGCCCGCCGCGCGCCCCGTTGGACAACCCCAGCGTGGCGATCGGGGCCTTCACCGCCACGGAGGTGATGTTCACCACCCGCCCGAATCCACGGGCGGCCATGTGGTCCACCGTGGCCTTGATCAACTCCACCGGGGTGAGCATGTTCTGCTTCAACGCGGCGAGCCAGGCGTCCTCGTCCCAGTCGCGGAAGTCGCCGGGCGGCGGCCCGCCGGCGTTGGTGACCAGGACGTCGACCTGTGGTGCGGCGTCCAGCAGGTTCTCCCGGACACCGGGATCGCTGATGTCCCCGGCGACCTCACGCACCTCCACCCCGTGGGTGCGAAGCTTTTCGGCGGCCTCGGCGAGCGGCCCGGTGCGTCGGGCGTTGACGACGAGGTTCACCCCCTCGGACGCCAACGCGTCGGCGCACCCGAGGCCGAGCCCCTGACTGGAGGCACCGACCACGGCCCATCTGCCTGCTATCCCGAAGTCCATTCCCCCACGCTACCGCGCCCGCACAACCGCCTAGAATGGGCGGCCATGGTCGACTCAAGTTCCACAGTCCGTGTCCACGACGCCCACCTGCGCAACCTGCGCCACGTCTCCGTGGAGTTCCCGCGGGGCAAGCTGGTGGCGGTTACCGGGGTGTCGGGGTCGGGGAAGTCGTCGTTGGCGTTCGGCACGGTGCACGGCGAGGCGCAGCGCCGCTACCTTGAGTCGGTCGCGCCCTTCGCCCGCCGGCTAATCGCCGGGGCGGTGGACCCGAAGGTCGGACGCATCGACGGGTTGCCGCCGACGGTGGCGCTAGAGCAGTCGCGTTCCGGCGGTGGGGCACGATCCACGGTGGGGACGTTCTCCACGGTGTCGAACTCGGTGCGTCTGCTGTTCTCCCGCTCGGGCACCTACCCGGAGGAGCTGCGGGAACGGGTGGGCCGGTTGGACTCGGACCGCTTCTCCCCCAACACCGCCTCGGGCATGTGCCCCACGTGCCAGGGCACCGGGACGGTCCATGCGCCGACGGAGGCGTCGATGGTGCCGGACGCCTCGGTGTCGATCGACGACGGTGCGATCGCGGCCTGGCCCGGCGCGTGGCTGGGCAAGAACTTCCACGACATCCTGGTCACCCTGGGCTACCGCACGGACGTGCCGTGGTCGCAGCTGTCGCGCGAGGACCGGGACTGGATCCTGTTCACCCCGGACAAGCCGGTGGTCACGGTGCACCCGGTGCGCGGCGCCCACCAGATCCAGCGCACCTACGACGGGACGTGGCGCTCGGTGGCGACCTACCTGCGCGAGACGTTGGCCTCGACGTCGTCGGACGCCACACGCCGTCGCGTCCTGTCCTTCATGGACCATTCGGTGTGTCCGGAGTGCGGTGGGCGCCGGCTCACCGCGGATGCGCTGTCGGTGACGTACTTGGGGCTGACCATCGACGAGTTGAACGCCGTGCCGTTGGAGGAGCTCGCCGGCCTCGTCGCCGGGGTCACATCCCCGTCGGAGGCCGAGCGTCTGCTGCTGGAGCAGGTGACCCCCACGGTGCGCGCGGCGGTGGAGCTGGGGCTGGGCCACCTGAGCCTGGACCGTGCCGCCTCGACGCTGTCGGCCGGGGAGCTGCAGCGCCTGCGCCTGGCCTCGCAGCTGCACTCGGGCCTGTTCGGCGTGGTGTACGTGCTGGACGAACCCTCCGCCGGACTGCACCCGACCGAGCGGGTGGCGGTGCGTGAGCTGATGACCCGCTTCCTGGAGGCGGGCAACAGTGTGGTGCTCGTGGAGCACGACATGTCCCTGGTCGCCGGGGCGGACTGGGTGGTGGACGTGGGCCCGGGCGCCGGGGAGAACGGCGGCGAGGTGTTGTGGTCCGGGCCGGTCGGTGGTGAGGACGGCGGTGAAGACGGTGGTCAGGACGGTCTGGCCGGGCAGGACACGCCCACCGGCCGCGCGCTCGCCGCCGCAGCCCCCACGCTCACCGGGGGACGCCACCCGGCGCGCGCAGCGTCCTCCCGTCTGCCGGTGCGCAGCACCGAGCGCACCCTGGACATCGACACGTCACTCGGGCTGGGCCAGTTCACCGCGGTGACCGGGGTGTCCGGCTCCGGAAAGTCGACGTTGCTGTCCAGTGTGCTGCCGCAGGTGCTCGACGACGCCGGAATCCGCACCGTGCACATCACCCAGCAGCCCATCGGCCGCACCACCCGCTCCTGCCTGGCGACCTACACCGGCCTGTTCGACCACGTGCGCAAACTCTTCGCCGGCACCGACGGGGCGCGCGAACGCGGGTGGACGGTCTCCCGGTTCTCCTACAACGTCACCCAGGGACGCTGCCCGACGTGCAACGGTGAGGGCGCGATCGAGGTGGAACTGGTGTTCCTGCCCGGCAGTTACACCACCTGCCCGGACTGCCACGGCGCCCGCTACAACGACGAGACGCTGCAGGTCACCTGGCACGGCTACACCGTCGCCGGGATCCTGGGCCTGACCGTGAAGGACGCCCTGGACGTCTTCACCGACGAGCCCGCGGTGCTCACCGCACTGCAGGCGTTGGACGCCGTGGGCCTGTCCTACCTGCGCCTGGGCCAGGGTGCCCCGGAGCTCTCCGGCGGGGAGGCCCAGCGCATCAAACTGGCCACCGAGCTGCAGCGCAGCCGCCGGGCACGCCGTGGCACCCCCACGGTGCACCTGCTGGACGAGCCGACCACCGGCCTGCACCCGGCGGACGTGGACCTGCTGGTCACCGAGCTCAACCGGCTGGTCGACGCCGGTGACACCGTGGTCGTGGTGGAACACGACCTGCGTGTGGTCGCCCAGGCCGATCGGGTGGTGGACCTGGGGCCCGGTGCCGGAGTGGAGGGCGGACGCATCGTCGCCGACGGCACCCCGGCCGAGGTCGCCGACTCCGGCACCGCCACCGGCCGGGTCCTGCGCGCGGTGGCGGGTGCGGACGGGTAGCTCGCACCTCCCCTTCCTATAACCCCACTCAGTTGTTGGTCTCCGGGATCCCCACCAACATCTGCGTGGGGTTTCAGGAGCCAGCATCGGTAGGCGTCAGTCTGCGATGGTCAGCGTGCCAGCTGGTGGATCACGCCGTCCAGGATGACCTCGAGTCCGTACCTGTAGACCGCCGTCGGGTCGGTGACCGCCTGGTACTTCTCGCCCACCGCGGTGCCGACGCGTCCGGACACCGGGAAGTCCGCGTCCCTCATGACCTGCGACAGTACCGGCTCGTTGACCCGCCACCAGTCCGCGTCACTGACCCCGGTGTCCCGGGCGAGGTCCCGGGCGTTCACGCTCGCCGCCGCGCTGGCCACGGCATGGGACTCGATCAGTGAGATGGTGTGGTCCATGGCCACGTCGTCCAGTCCGCACCCGTCCACGGCGGTGAGCTGCCATTCGTAGCGACGCGATACGTTCGGGCCGAGCAGGGGCCGGTGCCGCTGGGCGTTGAGCAGCCAGGGGTGCTCGTGGACCTCCTCCCAGGCGACGGCCGACACCATGCGGAGTCTCTCGGCCACGCTCTGCGGATCCGTGGCCGCACCGTCGAACGACGGGAGGTCGACGCGTCCCATGACCTGGTCGACCATCAGCCCGAGAAGTTCGTCGCGGCCGGGGATGTAGGTGTACAGCGTGGCGGCGGAGGTGTCGAGCTTCTCCGCGATCCGGCGCATGGAGAGTCCCTCAACACCGGCGACACCGGCGGCGTCCGCCTCGGCGATGGCGGTGTCCACGACCTGGTCGACCGACCATTTCTTCCGCGGGCCGCGCGCGCCGGACTCCTCGCCGATCTCGTGGCGCCACACCAGTCGCAGCATGCGGTCCGGTTCAGCGGCAGTGTCGTTGTGGCTCTCGGAATCCATGTTGACAGCTTACTCCGAACGGCGTACGTTAAAACACCCTCGCAACTTCGTACACTGTTTGGAGTTTATTGTGCCCTCGGCCTCCCCGCCCGCCATCCACGCTGAATCACTGGTCAAGACCTACGGCGACCACCGCGCGCTCGACAACTTCACCCTCACCGTTCCCACCGGCACCATCCACGGACTGCTCGGCCCCAACGGCGCCGGCAAGACGACCGCCGTCGGCGTCCTCACCACACTGACCACCCTCGACAGCGGGACCGCCCGGATCGCCGGCACCGACGTCCGTGACGGAAACGCCCTGCGCTCACGCATCGGCCTGGTCGGCCAGTACGCCGCCCTCGACGAGGTCATCGGAGGTCGTGAGAACCTCGTCATGTTCGCCCGATTGCTCGGACTACGTCGCCGCGACGCCCGGCGCCGCGCCGACGAGCTCCTGGAGCAGTTCTCCCTGACCGACGCCGCCGACCAGGCGGTGTCCGGCTACTCCGGCGGCATGCGCCGACGCCTCGACATCGCGGTCTCACTCATCCGCGAGCCGGACGTCCTCTTCCTCGACGAACCCACCACCGGACTCGACCCCCGCGGACGCGTCGACGTGTGGGACGCCGTCCTGCAGACAGCCCCGTGCTGCTGACAACCCAGTACCTCGAGGAGGCTGACCAGCTCGCCGACCGCATCTCGATCATGAAGGACGGACGGGTGATCGCCAAGGGAACACCGGACGAACTCAAACGCAGCCGCGGCGGCGACCGCGTCGACGTCACCTTCCCCTCCACCACCACCCGGGCCGAGGTCGAGGCCGCCGTGCCCGCCGGATGGCAGTCGCTGACCGAGACCCCGGACGGGATCCACGCCAGCGTGCCCGCACCACGCGGCACCGCCGACATGGTCGATCTCGTCCGACGACTCGACGAGGCGAACCTGTCGCCCACCGACGTCGCACTGCGCCGCCCGACCCTCGACGAGGTCTTCCTCTCCGTCACCGAGACCCCGTCCGACCCGACCGTCCCGAACCCCGAGGAGAACCGATGAACAGCATCACCAGCGGCATGATCCTCACCACGAGGGAACTGCAGCACTGGCGCCGCCAACCCCTGACCCCGGTGTTCAGCATCCTGTTCACCGTGATGCTCCTGCTGATGTTCGCCCTGCTCTTCGGCGGGTCGATCGAACTGCCCGGCGGCGGGGACTACATCGACTACCTGCTGCCCGGCATGATGGCCCTGTCCATGATGTTCGGTGTCGAGGCGACCACCACCGCCATGGCCAACGACGCGAAGAAGGGCATCACCGACCGCTTCCGCTCACTGCCGATCGGGGACGCCTCCGTCGCGCTCGGTCGCGCCGGCGCGGACATGATCACCTCGGCGGTGGAACTCGTCGTCCTGGTCGTCGGCGGACTCCTGCTGGGGTGGCGGATCACCGGCAGCCTCCCCGAGGCGATACTGGCGATCGCGCTGCTGCTGTGGTTCCGCTTCGCCGTGCTGTGGATCGGCATCTTCCTCGGCCTGACCCTGGGCAGGAACGAGGGAGCTGCCATGGCGGTGCAGGTCCTGGTCTGGCCGATCGGGTTCCTGTCCACCGCCTTCGTGTCCCCGGAGTTCATGCCGTCCTGGCTGGAACCCCTGGCCACCTGGAACCCGGTGTCCGCCACGGCCACCGCCGCCCGCGAGCTCTTCGGCAACCCCACCGGCCTCACCGGCGGGGCTCTGGCCGACCATGCCGTGCTGGCGGCGTTGTTGTGGCCCTTGGTACTCGTGGCGGTGTTCCTCCCCCTGTCGGCCCGCGCGTACCGTCGGCTGAGGCGCTGATCCTGAAACCCCGCGATCTTGTCGGTCTTCGGGATCCGGACCACCATCTGCGTGGGGTTTCAGGAAGGCATGGCCCCCGCCCCACTACCCCAGGCCCACAACCCCCCCACCCCTACCACAGCCCCCCACCCGCGGCGGCGTGCACGGCGTCGGTGAGCACGCCGAGGGTGTCGGACTCCAGGC
>JAKDIS010000119.1 GCA_030450335.1 Corynebacterium sp.
GGACCACCCCCGTAGCGTCCCCTACAGGCCAGACAAGGCCCTCCGGGACGCCACCGGCCGGCGTTTCCGCCGGCACTGCGCCTAGCTGTCGCGCTCCGGCTTCACCATCGGGAACAGCACCGTCTCACGGATCCCCAGCCCGGTGAGCGCCATCAGCAGACGGTCGATGCCCATGCCGTTTCCCGAGGTCGGGGGCATGCCCTGCTCCATCGCGGCGAGGAAGTCCTCGTCGAGCACCATGGCCTCGTCGTCACCACCGGCGGCCAGGCGAGCCTGGTCCTCGAAGCGCTCACGCTGCACGACCGGGTCCACCAGCTCGGAGTAGCCGGTGGCCAGCTCGAAGCCGCGCACGTAGAGGTCCCACTTCTCGGTGACGCCCCGCTTCGTGCGGTGCTGACGGGTCAACGGGGAGGTCTCGACCGGGAAGTCGCGGACGAAGACCGGCCCGTAGAGCTGGTCCTCGCACAGGTGCTCCCAGATCTCCTCGACGAGCTTGCCGTGGCCCCAACCACCCTTCGCCGGGACGGGCAGCCCGACTACGGCGGCCAAGGCCTTGAGATCCTCCACGGAACTGTCCACGGTGACCTCGTCGACCACGTCCTGGTCGGGGAACTTCTCGGCGAGCGCCTCGTTGAGCGAGGGGTACATCTCCATGGTGCGCCACTGCCCGCCGAGGTCGTACTCGGTGCCGTCGACCAGGGTCACGGTGGTGGTGCCGAAGACCTCCTCGGCGATCTCCTGGATGACCTCACGGATCAGCGTGGCACCGGTGTCGTAGGTGCCGTAGGCCTGGTAGGTCTCCAGCATGGCGAACTCCGGGGAGTGCGAGGAGTCCACACCCTCGTTGCGGAAGTTGCGGTTGACCTCGAAGACCTTGTCGATGCCGCCGACCACGCAGCGCTTGAGGTAGAGCTCCGGGGCGATGCGCAGGTAGAGGTCGATGTCGAGGGCGTTGGAGTGGGTCTCGAAGGGACGCGCCGCGGCACCGCCGTGCAGGGTCTGCAGCATCGGGGTCTCGACCTCGAGGAAGTCGCGGCGCTCGAGTGCGTGACGCAGCGCGCGCATCACCTTGATGCGCGTCACCGCGTTCGTCCGGGCCTGCTCACGCATGATCAGGTCGGTGTAGCGGTGGCGGATGCGGGTGTCCTCGCTGAGCTCCTTGTGCGCGACCGGCAGCGGGCGCAGCGACTTCGACGCCATCGACCAGCCGTCCGCCATCACGGAGAGCTCGCCGCGCTTCGAGGCCACGACACGACCGTGGATGAAGACGATGTCGCCGAGGTCCACGGTGGCCTTCCAGGACGCCAGGGCGTCCTCCCCCACCTCGGCCAGCGACAACATGGCCTGCAGCTGCGTACCGTCGCCGTCCTGGATGCGCGCGAAGGCGAGCTTGCCGGTGTTGCGCACGAAGATCACGCGTCCGGCGATGCCGACCTCCACGTCGGTCTCCTCGCCGGCGGCGAGGTAGGTGACGCCCTCGGCGCGCGCCGCGTCCGGTGCGTCCTCCCCGTCCTTCGGCAGAACCGCGTAGGACGCCACGACGTCCTTCAGCGCGTGCGTGCGTGCGACCTCCACCGGGTAGGGGTCGACGCCCTCGGCGATGAGGCGGTCGCGCTTGTCGCGACGAACCTTGACCTGCTCGGGAAGGTCGTTGTCCCCGCCGTCGACGGCGGGGGCGGCGTTCTGGGGTGCGTTCTGGGAGGAGTTCTTCGCGTCAGTCACGGTGACCAAGCCTACTGCATGGCCGGAGGCGCACCGAGCGTCCTCCCGGTGACATCAAAGTGATATCACTTTAGCGTAGACTGGCGACCGTCCCGGAGACACCGGGAGAAGAGAGGACAGCATGCCGCCCGAGAACCCCGCCCCAGCACACTCCCCAGCACCCGACGCCGTCGCCGGAACCCCCGTCGGCCACGAGGGCACCAACGTCAGCATCAGCGAACACCGCGCATGGTCCGGCTCCACGGGCCTGGCCGTCGCCGCACTGCTCGGCGGCATCGTCCTGTTCCTCGCACCGATCGCCCTGATCGTCTGGGCCGCCGTCGGCCTGGAGTCCGGGAGCCTGGGAGGCGGCCTCGGCGGCACGCTCATCGGCCTCGCCGTCGTCCTCATCCTGCTCTCCGTGGTCGTGCTGACCATGCTGCGTGTCATCAACCCCGGTCACACGCAGGTCGTGCAGTTCTTCGGACGCTACCTCGGCACCAACCGCACCACCGGCCTCACCCTCGTGCCGCCGCTGGCGACCACGCGCAAGGTCAGCGTGCGCGTCCGCAACTTCGAGACCAACGAGATCAAGGTCAACGACCTCAACGGCAACCCGGTGAAGATCGGAGCCATCGTCGTCTGGCAGGTCTCCGACACCGCCAAGGCCACCTTCTCCGTGGAGGACGTCGAGGAGTTCATCCACTCCCAGTCCGAGTCCGCGCTGCGCCACGTCGCCACCACCCACCCCTACGACTCCGTGCCCGGACGCACCAACGCCGACGGCACCCCCGGCGACGCCGCCACCAGCCTCGCCGGCTCCACCGACGTGGTCTCCCAGGAGCTCGCCGACGAGGTCGCCGCCCGCGTGGCGGTCGCCGGACTGGAGATCGTTGAGGCCAGGATCTCCGCGCTGTCCTACGCCCCGGAGATCGCCGGTGCCATGCTGCAGCGCCAGCAGGCCCAGGCCGTGGTGGACGCCCGCGAGCAGATCGTGGACGGTGCGGTGTCGATGGTCCAGACCGCCCTGGACCAGCTGGAGGACCGCGACATCGTGGACCTCGACCCTGAGCGCCGCGCCTCGATGGTCTCCAACCTGCTCGTGGTGCTGTGCTCCGACTCCTCCACCCAGCCGGTGATCAACACCGGCGGCCTCCATGGCGCGTAGTCATGGCGCGTAAGAACGTGCCCCTGCGCATCGACCCGGCGGTGTACGACGCCATCGCCCGCTGGGCGCACGACGACCTGCGCAGCGTGAACGCCCAGATCGAGGTGATGTTGCGCGACCAGCTGCGACGGGCGGGACGCCTGCCGTCGTCCACCGGTGAACTCCCCCGTCGCGGCCGGCCGCGCAAGGAGCAGGAACCACCGCAGGAGAGTCAGACGTCCCCGGGAAGGTCCTCGGAGGACAGGTAGCGCAGCCGCGCCGACAGCACCTGGATCTCCGGACGCGACGCCACGAGGCGTTCCACGGACTCCAGCACCTCCACGACGTGCTCCCGGTCCGCGCTGACCGCCGACGCCCCGATCCCCGTACGACGGTGCAGGTCACGGTGGTCGACCTCGGCGACGGAGATCCCGAACTTCCGGTGGACCTCGGCGATCACCGGTCTCACCACGGAGCGTTTCTGCTTGAGGGAGTGCACGTCACCGAGGAGAACGTCGAGTTCAAGAGTTCCGATCCACATATGGCCCGCAACATTAGCGCAGCTTTTCCGGTACAGTCCGGCAGCCTACCCCCGCCCCACCCCGTGTGAGGCACGAGGACGACTTCAGGAGGCTCCGGAACCGTGAAGGAACAACTCAAGATATCCATGGCATTCCTCGGCCTGCTGGTCGGCGCCGGATTCGCCACCGGACTCGAGGTCATCCAGTACTTCGCCTCCTTCGGCCTCAGCGGCCTGTGGGGTGCGGTCCTGGCCGGCCTGGTGATGACCGTGGCCGGCGCGGTGATCCTGCAGCTCGGCAGCTACTTCCTCGCCGACGAGCACAAGGCGGTGTTCCGCAGCATCACCCACCCGGCGGCCTCCTGGGCACTGGACATCGTGGTCACCCTGACCCTGTTCTGCATCGGCTTCGTGATGCTCGCCGGTGCCGGGTCCAACCTGGAGCAGCAGTTCGGTCTCCCCTCCTGGATCGGCTCACTGGTCATGACGGTGCTGGTGATGGTCACCGGGCTCCTCAACGTGGACAAGGTCAGCGACATCATCGGCGCGCTGACCCCGCTGCTGATCATCGCCGTACTCGTCGGGTTCGTCTACACCCTGTTCAACCTGCCGGACGACTTCAGCGCCGTCAGCGACATCGCCGTCCAGGAGGAGTCGCCGGTGAGCCCGTGGTGGCTGTCGGCACTGAACTACAACGGCCTGGCCCTGTTGCTGGGCGTGTCGATGTCCCTGGTGATCGGCGGCAACCACGCGAACATGCGTGCCGCGGGACGCGGCGGTCTGCTCGGCGGCGTCATCTACACCGTCCTGCTGATCCTGGCGGTGTTCACCCTGCTGGCGAACATCGAGACCGTCTCCGGCGACGACGTCCCGATGCTCACGCTGTTCGACTCGATGCACCCGGCGATGGCGTACGTGATGGTGTTCATCATCTTCGCGATGATCTTCAACACCGCCATCGGCATGTTCTACGCCCTGGGCAAGCGCGTCACCTCCTCGCGTCCGGGCTGGTACACACCGGTGTTCCTGTCCCTGTGCGCGGTCGGCTACGCGGTGAGCTTCGTCGGCTTCGACACCCTGATGACCTACGTCTACCCGGTGCTCGGCTACCTCGGCATGGCGATGGTCGTCATGCTCGTCGGCTGGTGGCTCTACGCACGGACCCGCCTGTCCGAGGAGAGCGGGCACCGCGAGAAGATCCAGGACCTCACCGAACGCCGCGAGGACGACGGTCAGGACTTCGGGTCCGAGGAGGAGTCCCAGCTCTCCGAGGAACTCGAGGAGTCCGACATGGACTCCGGGGAGCTCGCCGAGGCGGTGACCGAGGAGGTCATCGAAGAGGCCGAGGAGACTGAAGACACTGAGGACGCCGAAGACGGCGAAGACGGCGAAGACGGTACCGGGGCCTCCGGGGAAACCGACAACAGCGGGGACACCCGGACACCGGTGCCGCACTAGTCCCCACCACCGTCATCTCAGTCATGCCCCAGGTCAAGAAATCGACGATTCTTGACCTGGGGCATGACTCAGCTGACATCAGGGTCGACGGCGCCCCGTTCAGAACGCCGACCCGTCGAGACCGGGTGGCCGCTGCCGTACGACGCGGGCCAGCGACCACGTGGTGATCGTCCTGATCGTGTCCGCCACCCCAACATGTGCAGATCAAGCGGCCGATTTCCGTATGTGCTTGACCCTCTCACCCTGTGAGGGTGTCTGCTGGCCACATGACCACCAACACCCGCCTGAGCACCGCCTTCACCGCGCAGGACGCAAGCTCCCGCATGCGCGCCGCACTCGCCGCCGGCAGCGACCCCCGCCCCGGGGACGTCGCCGACCTCGTCGCGCAGTGCGCCGTGGAACCGGACTTCTTCGTGCGCGACATGCTCACCTGGGCCTTGACCAGGCATCCCCACGCCGACGTCGTGCCCGTCCTGCTCACTCAACTGCACTCGCCCACCGCGCAGGCGCGCTCGCAGGCACTGCACACGCTGTCGAAGATCGGTGAGGTGGCGGCGGTGGCGTCCTACCCCCACATCACCGACGACCTGCTGCAGGACGCCGACGACGAGGTCGCGCGCACCGCGTGGCGTGCGGCGGTCGGGCTCGTCCCTCAGCCCGAGGCACCACGCCTGGCCGTCCGGCTGAGCGGACAGCTCGGACGCGGGGACCGGGAGCTGCGCCGCAGCCTCACCCGCGCCTACCTGGAGCTCGGGGAGGACGCCCGGGGCGTCCTGCGCACGCACGGGTCCCGCCACGCCGCGGCCACCCTGCTGCTGCTCGACGACCCGGACCTCGGATTCGACGCCGCCGAGTACGAGGCACAGCGGGCCCGGCCCGGGATAGACTCGAATGATGCTGATCGGTGAGGTGTCCCGGCTGTCGGGTGTGAGCGTGCGGATGCTGCGCCACTACGACGAGCACGGCCTGGTCAGCCCGTCGAACCGCACGTCCGGCGGCTACCGCGACTACGACCGCGGCGACGTGCACCGGCTGATGAAGGCCGAGGCGCTGCGTGCCCTGGGCATGGGCGTCGCGGAGGTCCGCACCGCGCTGGACGACCCCGGTCTCGACGTCGGTGCGGTCCTCGACCGGCTGCGCGCCGAGACCCGGGACCGCATCCGCGCCGAGCAGGCGCTCCTGGACCACCTCGACACCGTGCGCGGACGCCCCGGCACGACCCCGGGCACGTGGGACGACGTCCTCGGACTCACCTCCCTTCTCACCGCACTGCGCTCCGACGACCCGGCGCGTCGCCAGTCCGCCGCGCTCACCGCGTCCGACCGTCCCACGGCGGGGGCGCTGGTGGAGCTCTACCTGGAGGAGGACGACCCGAACGTGGCCGGCGCGCTGCGCTGGTCGCTCGTGCGCACGGCAGGGGACGCGGCAGGGGACGTAGCAGGGGACGTCACCGCGGAGCTGTCGGGGCATCTCCCCCATGCCGACCCGGCGGTGCGGCTGCGTGTCGTGGAGGTGCTGCGCGAGATCAACGACGCCCGGGCCACGACCATCCTCACCGACCTGCTGGACGATCCTCCCCCGGTCCGCGGTGCCTGTGCGCTCGCCCTCGCCCGCCGCACCGACTCACCCGCCCTGGTGGGAACGCTCGTCGAGATGGTGCTCACCGGCGACCACGACGTGGAGGCCGCCGAGGCACTCGCGGTGATGCGCACGCGCAGATCGACGTCCTACGACGACATCCCCGCGACCCTGGTGGCGGCGGTGTCCGGCGCGTCACCGGATGCGCGCCTGCGCGTGGTCCAGGCGCTCGCCGAGATCACACCGGACTCCCCGGACGTCCTCGCCGCCTTCACCGACGACGCCGACCCACGGGTCGCCCGGACCGCCCGGGCCCTCAGTCGTCGGTAGCCAACCGGGCGAAGGTGTCGAGGTCGTTGAAGGCCCCGCGCAGCATCTCGGCGTCGCGCGCCGTGCCCTCGTGCCGGAACCCCGCCTTGAGCGCCACCGCGCAGGACGCCACGTTCTGCGGGTTCGCCTTGATCTGCACACGGTGCACCCGGTAGTCGAAGAGGAAGTCGACGACCGCGCCCACCACCGCGCTCATCAGGCCACGGCCGCGCAGGTGCGGGGCGGTGGTGTAGCCGAGTTCCACGCACCGGTCCTGCCGGTCGACGAGGCGGACCTCCAACGTGCCGCCGAAGTCGCCCGGCGAGGTCGGGTCGTCGACGATCCACAGCATCGCCGCCGGTGAGCGTGCCATGGTGAGCAGGAACATCTCGGCGTCGCGGGAGGAGTAGTTCTCCGAGAGGGAGG
>JAKDIS010000120.1 GCA_030450335.1 Corynebacterium sp.
CTTGAACTCGAGGATGGTGTCCTCGTGGTTGTGGCTGTATGCTTTCTGCCCCTTGCCCTCGGCGCGGCGCTTGAGCAGCTCCTCGCGCTGCTCCAGCGGGGTCTTCGGGTTACCGAACATGCGCCGGGCGACCTCGGGGGTGTAGACCCTCGGGGTCTCGGCGGGGACGCCGAGGATCGCCGGGGCGATGTAGCGCTCGGCGCGCGGGCAGATCCGCTTCACGATGGCCATGAGCAGGCTGGGGAACTTGTTCGCCACCGTGAGGATCGGCTTCCACAGGGCGAACATCGCCGCGTCCATCGCCTTGGACTGCTTCAGGCCCGCCATGCCGCGCATCCAGTGCGGGTAGGTGGCGATCACGCTGCGGCGGAAGAAGGGACGGCCGATGACGCGCAGCGGCTTGGGCAGATCCACGAAGGCGTTCTCGAAGGCGTCGAGGATCTCGCTGATGTTGTGCACCGCCGCCTCGGAGGCCGAGAGCTTCTCGCGCCAGCTGTCGAGGTAGGCCTGCACCTCACCACGGGTGCGCGGCACGTCGTCCATGTCGATGGGCTGGAACTGTGCGGCGATCGCCATCTGCGACCAGTACTCGTTCTCCTCGTCGCGGGAGAGCTTGCCGGGGCCCATCTTCTCGTAGGTGTAGAGGATGGAGTGCCACGCGGTCACCAGGATCCACAGCTGCGAGGACGGCTTGTTCGCCTCGTAGTCGTTGCCGGTCACCGGGTTGACCCCGTAGGAGCGGTCGTGGACCTTCATGAGGATGTCGGACATCCTGGTCACGGTCTGTGCGTCGGCGAAGGTCACCGCCGCGAAGTACTCCATGGTGCGGTCGTAGCGCACGGGCATGCGCTTGATGACCTGGCCGGAGGCGTCGACGGCTGCGACGAGGTCCGGGTCGAGGTGCTCGATGGTCACCGCGCGGAAGAAGCCGTGCAGTGCGGACGTCGGGAAGGTCCAGACCTTCCAGGTCACCGAGCCGGGGCCGAAGAAGCCCTCGTCGGCGCGGGTGAGGACGTCACCCTTGCCACCTCGGCGGAAGATCCTGCCTCGGGTTCCGTTGTCGGTGTCCGTGCTGGTGTCCGTGGTTCCGGTGTCATCACCGGTGTAGGGGCAAGACATGACGTCCTCCTTCGTGGCCGTGGTGGCTGTCAGCCGACCTTGTAGCCGTCTGCGTTGATGGTTTCCTCGGCGGTCTCGACCGACTCGGCGTTCTTGAACTCGAGGATCGTGTCCTCGTGGTTGTGGTCGTAGGCCTTCTGGCCCTTGCCCTCTCCGCGCTTGCGCAGCAGCTCCTCGCGCTGCTCCAGCGGGGTAAGCGGGTTGCCGAACATCCGGCGGGCGACCTCGGGGGTGTAGACCCTGGGCGAATCCGCCGGGGTCTCGAACAGGATCGGCTCGTAGAAGCGGGTCGCCCGGGGGCAGGTCCGCTTGACCATCCACATCATCAGACGCGGCTGGACCTGCATCGCCTTGTAGATCGGCTTCCAGAGGGCGATGGAGAGTTCGTCCATGATCCGCGAGGACTGGTTGAGCCCCATCATCTTGCGCATCCAGCGCGGGTAGGTGGCGATCACGCTGCGGCGCAGCAGGGGGCGGCCGAGCTTCTGCAGCCACTTCGGCAGGTCCGGGTCGATCGTCTCGAACCCGTCGAGGATGTGGCTGATGTTGAACACGGCAGCCTCGGAGGCCGAGAGCTTCTCGCGCCAGCCGTCGAGGTAGGCCTGCACCTCACCACGGGTACGGGGCAGATCCTCCAGGTTGATCGGCTGGAACTGCGCCGAGATCGCCATCTGCGCCCAGTACTCGTTCTCCTCGTCACGGGAGAGCTTGCCGGGGCCGAACTTCTCGTAGACGTAGAGGATGGAGTGCCAGGCGGTGACGTGGATCCACAGCTGGGAGGACGGACGGTTCGCCTCGTAGTTGTTCCCGGTCACCGGGTTGACGCCGTAGGAGCGGTCGTGGACCTTCATGAGGATGTCGGACATCCGCGTCACGGTCTGCGCGTCGGCGGCGAGGACGGCCGCGAAGTACTCCATGGTGCGGTCGTAACGGATGGGCGTGCGCTTGATGACCTGGCCGGACTCGTCGACGGCGGCGACGAGGTCGGGGTCCAGGTGCTCGATGGTGACCGCGCGTGCGAAGCCGTGCAGGGCCGAGCCCGGGAAACCCCAGACCTTCCAGGCGACCGAACCGGGGCCGAAGAAGCCCTCGTCGGCGCGGTTGAGCTTGTCGTTCTTCCCGCCACGCTCCCCGCGACCTGCGGACTTCTTGGCGGAGGACTTCTTGGCGGCCCCCTCCTCCGGCGCCTCGCTGGCCGAGTTGCTGGCAGAGTGATCGGTTGCTGCCGCGTCGTCAGTCGCGGTCTCCAGCAGGTCAGTGTCGCCGCCGGTGTAGGGGCAAGACATGGTGTCCTCCGTCATGTAGTCGTGTATCTGTAGCGCTCGTCACAGAATGATAGCCGAACGGAAATCTTTATGGAAGCGAATTCGGCAAAGAATTGTGTCGGACATCACTCAGGGACCCCGATCCCTGACCCCCACCTACCGGTCGAGCGCGTGACTCCCCGCAACGCCGCTGGTCCGGCCGCCGTCCCCGTCGCCGTCACTGTCCCCGTCCCCGTCGCCGTCCCGCTCGGCGACCTCCTGGTCGACGTGCTCGGCCACCTCGGCCGCCTCACGCACCGTCCGGGCGCGTTCCACGTCGCGGGCGAACTTGTCCTCCGCCTTCTCGATGGCCACGGTGTCGCGCGCCTCGAGCTGCAGGTTCTCCTCCGCCGGCAGCCCCGCCTTGAGCTGGCGCACCCGCTCGACCTCGCTGTCGACCACCGCGCCGAACAGCAGCACGATGTTCACGATGAACAGCCACAGCATCAGGATCACCACGCCGGCGAGCGTGCCGTAGGTGGCGTTGTAGTTGCTGAAGTTCACCACGTAGAAGAAGAACGCCAGGGACGCCAGGATCGCCCCGCCGATCGCCAGGACCGCACCGGTGCTGATCCAACGCATCCCACGCACCCGGATGTTCGGCGTGGTGCGGTAGAGCAAACCGACCAGCAGGATCACCACCGCGGCGATCACGAACCAGCGGGCCACCCCCCAGAGCCGCAGCGCCGTCTCCTCCAGCCCCACAGCCGAGCCGAGCAGTTCGGCGAACGGCCCGGACAGACCGAAGGCCACCACCCCCAGCGCCACGAGCAGCAGCAGGAACGCGGTGAGCAGGTACATCTGCACGTTGTACTTGACCACACCGCGCCCCTCCGACGCCTCGTAGATGCTGTTCATCGCCCGGCCGAACGTCTTCACGTAGCCGGACGCCGTCCACAGCGTGGTCAGCAGACCGATGACCAGGCCCAGCCCGGCGGACGGGGTGGTCAGGATCGTCTGCAGCACCGGCTCCACCGCGCCCCACGTGGACTCCGGCACGATCGCCTGCGCCTCGTCGAGCATGGAGACCACCGTCTCCTCGCTCTGGCCGAACAGGCCCAGGATCGACACCAGGGCGATCAGCGCGGGGAACAGGGCGAGCAGCGTGCGGAAGGTCAGGCTGCCGGCGAGGTCGATGCAGCCGCAGGCGATGAAGCGCCGGAAGGACCGGCCGGGGATGTACCGCCAGGCCGGTGGGGAGGAGTGTGCTGAAGCGTCAATGGCCACAGGCTATCGAAATATCATTCACAGCGGGTAACCAGGGCAGTCCGCCGCACGCGGCTACTCCCCCTTCTTCACCGCGATGACCCAGCCGGCGTCCCCCGCGGTCTCGAACTGCGTGACCTCGTGGCCGTCCGTCGCCGCCCACCGCGGCAATGCGTCGGTCGCCTGGGTGCAGTCGAACTCGATGACGAGCTCCTCGCCCACCCCGACCCGCTTGATCGCGTCCTTCGCCTCGATCAGCGGGAAGGGGCACACCGCACCGAGGGTGTCCATCCTCCACCGCCCGTCGCCGAGGTCGGTGAGCCCACCGCCGTCGGACGCCGCGACGACGCCGAGCGCCGAGGCGTCCAGCGCCGGCGCGGTGAGGACGCCTCCCGCCGGGACGCCGGACGCAACGGACGGTGCCGACGGCACCGCCGCCGAGCCGTCCTGCGCTGTCGGTGCGTCCTGCACGTCTTGCGGGTTGTAGGGCTGGTCCGGCTTCAGCCAGATCTTCGCCGCCAGCCCCACGCCGAGCGCGATCGCGACGATGCCGACCCACCCCTGGTAACTGAACAGCGAGGTCTGCACCATGCCGTTGCCCACCGTGCAGCCGCCGGCCCAGACGGCGCCGACGCCCATCATCGTGCCGCCGGCGACCGAGCGCACCGCCTGGCGTGCGTCCGGGACGCGCACGCGGAACTCGCCCGACGCCTTCGCCGCGATGAACGACCCCACCAGGATGCCCAGGACCAGCAGCACACCCCAGTTCCAGTTCTCCGGGTTCGCCGTGGTGATCCAGGACGCCAGGTCACCCGAGGGTGTGGTGATGCCCAGGCCGGAGTTCCGGCCCGTGGCGGCCGAGAGCGGCCAGGCGACGACACCGATCACGCCGATGACCGCGGCGGTGACGTAGAAGTGCCACGGCTTCTCCGTGAGCAGGTGGGCCAGAACCGTCTTCTTCGGCGGCAGCGTCGCCACGGTCGGCAACGCCCGGTCACGCGCCACGTACCGGCGCACCATCAGGGCGGTGACCACCACGATGACCAGCACGAAGACCCACGGGGACAGGCCCACGGACTCCGGGATCGTGGTGGCGCCGACGGTGACGTCGCCCAGGAAGTCGTTCAGGCCACTGAGCGGGCCGTAGTTCATCGCCGCCGACGACAGGGCGTACATCGCCAGGGCGATCCAGGACCCCACGAGCCCCTCGCCCGAGCGGTACCAGGTACCCGAGGCGCACCCGCCGGCCAGCACGATGCCCAGGCCGAAGACGAGACCGCCGACGATCACGGCGAACGGGGCGAAGTCGCTGACCACCGGGTCGATGACGCCGAGGCTCGACAGTGCGGTCAGGCCGACCGCGTGCACGGCGATGACGACGAGCAGCGCGGTGACCCCGCGCCAGGTGCGTTGGGTGAAGATGTCGCGCAGGAAGCCGGTGACGCAGAACCGGCCGCGTTGCATGACGAAGCCGAGGACGGCGCCGACGGCGAGTCCGGTGATGAGCATGGGGTCCTCCCGAGGGATCCGCGAGCGATCTGGAATGAACAGATCTGTCTATGAGCGACTGTGGACCCTACACCGCCGTGCCGCGATCCGACAAGGGTCGGAGCTGGGTCGGGCCCGGCTCGGGCCTGGGGCCAGGCAACCCCGCGTCGCGTGCCAGATTCAGTGATCCGCTGCCACGAAAAGGGCGAATCTTGTACGCGAGCGTGGCGACCCCGCGATTCGGGGGGAGGCCGAGGGGAGGGATCCCCCGTTTCTCGCCTGGCCGCATCAGGTAGGTTCTCCAGAAGAACCTCTTCTCGACGTTTCAGGAGAATCAGTGCCACCGCGTGTCCGCATGTCCGCCCCCGCCCTGTTGGCCGGTGCCGCCGTCGCCGCCTCGACCGTCTTCGCGCTGCCGACCGCCGCCGCAGACCCAGACGCCGCCGCAGTCCCGCAACCCCAGGCGTCCAACGACGTCACCTGGGAGAACTGCCCGGAGCAGGTCACCGTCGACACCGCCGAGTGCGGTCGTCTCGACGTGCCGATGTACCACTCCGATCCCGACGGTGAGCAGATCTCCGTCGGCTTCGTCCGGGTGCCGGCGTCCGACCCGGAGTCCCGACGCGGGACATTGTTCGGCAACCCCGGCGGCCCTAGCGGCGACGGGTACTCCTTCTTCGGCTACGACCAGGAGGGCGGTCTCTCCTGGCCCGAGGAGATGAGGGAGGAATGGGACCTCGTCGCGGTGCAACCCCGTGGACTGGAAGGCTCCACCCCGGTGGACTGCCTGCATGAACCGTCCGGCTACGACGCCGTCCGGGCGCAGCTGGAGCCGGGCGGCTACGTCAAGGCCGCCTGCGAGACAGGCACACCCGGCTACACCGACGCGCTCACCACCAAAGAAACGGCCGGCGACTGGGAGGACGTGCGCGCCGCCCTCGGCGAGGAGAAGATCTCGCTGCTGGGCCTGAGCTACGGCACGCAGCTGGCGTCGACCTACGCCACGATGTTCCCGCAGCGCACCGACCGCACCGTACTGGATTCCGGCTACGACGTGCAGCGCGCCTGGGCCGGTGTGCTCGACGACCAGACCGGCGGGTACACCGACGGTCTGCACGACTTCCTGACCTGGGCGGCGCGGAACAACGACACCTACGGGCTCGGAGAGACCCCGTTGGAGGTCTACCGGTCCTGGTCACGGGTGGTCGTGGAGGAGTCCGGCACGAATCCCACGGTGGTGCCGCCGCCCGCGCAGGTAGGCGACCTCCCGCCCGGCCTGCAGTGGGGTGGCCAGCCCGCCGCCGACCTGCTCACCGCTGTCGGGGAACCGCAGGCCCGCCTGGAGAACCTCTTCCGCATGGTCGCCGCGCCCGGCGCCGTCCAGAGTTCCTCGATGACCTTGGCGATGACCCGCGCGCTCGTTCCGTCGCCGAACAACTGGGGCACGCTGGCGGGCCTCGTCGCCGGCACGGAAACCCCGCCGTCCGTCGAGGAGCTGGCGGCACAGAACCAGGACCCGTCCACGACTGTGCCGATCTACATGCAGTCGATGGTCATCTGCAACGAGAACCAGGTCGCACCCGACTACTCACGTATCCCCGAGGCGGTGTGGAACGGCTACGTGGTGCAGGACGCCTTCTCCGCGCCCGGCGACCTCGCCGCGGCGGGGATCAGCTGCAACGGCATCGAGCCGGACGCTCCGTTCGTCGACATCGACGGCGGCGCGCTGCAGACCGCGCCGCTGCAGGTCCAGGGCACCGGTGACCCGCAGACGCTCTACCGCACGCACCGCCCGATGGCGGAGGCGATGAACAGCCACGTCATCACCGTGGACGGCCCGGGGCACGGCCAGGTCGGCTTCGGCAACGACGTGGTGGACGACGCCGTCGTGGAGTACCTGCGCACCGGCAGCACCGACGTGACGTCCGCCCCGTCACGTCCGGTGGGTACCGCCTAGGTCGTGTTGCTAAAGGGTTTGTGGCGGCCAGGATGACACCCTCAGGCG
>JAKDIS010000121.1 GCA_030450335.1 Corynebacterium sp.
TTCCGGGGGTACATGGTCTGTCTCCTTGTCCGGAGGTCTCGGTGGTGGTGATGGTGGTGGTGCTGGTGCAAGGCCCTGCATAGGGTGCGACCGACCCGCGGTGCCGCAGCGTTACGTTCATGCTCCACCTAAGTAGGGGTGAAAGCAGACATGGGTGGAAACCGCGGTGTTAGTGTCGGGTGGTCTCACAGGTGGTGCCGCACGGTGTACACCGAACTACACAGGAGGTGGGGACATGGCGGAACGGCCCGTCTTCTTCGTGTCCGACAGCACCGGCATCACCGCCGAGACCCAGGGCAACGCCCTGCTCGCCCAGTTCCCCGCCTTCAGTTTCCGGCGCCGTGTCCTGCCCTTCGTCGACTCGGTCGAGGCCGCGGCGCGTGCCGTGACCGTCATCGCCGAGGACCGGAGCGAGGGCGACGTCCTGCCGCCGATCGTGTTCGTCACGATCCGCGACGCGGCGGTCGCCGACATCGTCTCCGGGGCGTCCGGCGAGGTCATCGACCTGCTCGGCGCGCACCTGAGTCACCTGGAGGGTCTGCTGGGTGAGCGGCGTACCGGCGCGGCCACCGAGTACCACCGGGTCGGCGACCCGGGCCGCTACCACGCCCGTATCAACGCCGTGGAGTACACCGTCGAGCACGACGACGCCGCCAGCTTCCGCGGCCTCGACCGTGCTGACCTGATCATCCTCGCCCCGTCACGCTGCGGGAAGACCCCCACCGCCATGTACCTGGCATTACAGCACGGACTGCGGGTGGCCAACTACCCGCTGACCGAGGACGACACACCCGGAAGCCTGCCCGACGCCGTCGCGCCTCACCGCGAACGGCTCTTCGGGCTGACCACCACCGTGCAACGCCTCAGCCAGGTCCGTGGCGAACGCCGGCCCGGCAGCAGCTACGCCAGCGCCACCCGGTGCCGGGCGGAACTGCGACAGGCCGAACGTCTCTACAAGGCGCACCGCATCCCCTACATCGACTCCCACGCCATGAGCGTGGAGGAGATGTCCAGCGTCATCCTCACCCGGATGAACCTACGCAACCCCTGAGTAAACCACCCGGGACAACCCTCCCAGAACAGGAACCCACACCATGACCAGGCAGTCACTCTCCATCCTCTGGTTCACCGAGATCGGCATGGGCGACGTCGCCCAGGTCGGCGGCAAGAACGCCTCCCTCGGCGAGATGGTCGTCAACCTCGCCGACGCCGGCGTGCGCGTCCCCGGCGGCTTCGCCACCACCGCCGACGCCTTCCGCGACTTCCTCGCCGTCGACGGCCTCGACAGCCGCATCGCGGAGGTCCTCGAGGGTCTCGACACCGACGACGTCGCCGAGCTCTCCCGCCGCGGCGAGCAGATCCGCGCCTGGATCCTCGCCCAGCCCTTCCCGCAGAACCTCGAGCGCGACATCCGTGACGCGTACGAGGAACTCGTCGCCGCCGACCCGCTGCCCGACGAGGTCACCTGGGCGGTGCGCTCCAGCGCCACGGCGGAGGACCTGCCCGACGCGTCCTTCGCGGGCCAGCAGGAGACCTTCCTCAACATCGGCGGTATCGACAACGTCCTGGAGGCCGTCAAGGCCGTCTTCGCCTCCCTGTACAACGACCGGGCGATCTCCTACCGGGTGCACCACGGTTTCATCCACGCCGACGTCGCCCTGTCGGCCGGCGTGCAGCGCATGGTGCGCACCGACGTCGGGGCGTCCGGCGTGATGTTCACCGTGGACACCGAGTCCGGGTTCGACCGCGCGGTGTTCGTGACCTCCTCCTACGGCCTCGGCGAGGCGGTGGTGCAGGGTGCGGTGAACCCCGACGAGTTCTACGTCTCCAAGCCGGCGGTACGCGCAGGACGCACCGGCGTGGACGCCGTGTTGTCGCGCACGGTGGGGGAGAAGGCCGTGGCGATGCGCTACGCCGCGGGCACCGGCCTGGAGTCCGCCACCCGCTGGGAGGACGTGGAGCCGGAGCAGCGCGTGCGCTTCTCCGTCGACGACGACGAGGTCACCGAACTCGCCCGCCACGCCATCGCCATCGAGGACCACTACGGCCGGCCCATGGACATCGAGTGGGGACGCGACGGGGTGGACGGCAAGCTGTACATCCTGCAGGCCCGCCCCGAGACCGTGGTCTCCCGGCGCGGTGAGGCCGGCCAGGTCCTCACCCGTTTCGAGGTCGACCGCGGCGCCGCCGACGCCGCCGAGGTGCTCGTCGAGGGACGGTCCATCGGCCAGCGGGTGGGCAGCGGCCCGGTGCGCGTCCTGCGCTCGGTGCGCGACATGGACGCCATGCGCACCGGCGACGTGCTCGTCGCCGAGATCACCGACCCGGACTGGGAGCCGGTGATGAAACGCGCCTCGGCGATCATCACCAACCGCGGCGGACGCACCTGCCACGCCGCGATCATCGCCCGCGAGCTCGGCATCCCCGCCATCGTCGGTACCGGTGACGCCACCGCCGTGCTGCCCGACGGCGAGCAGGTCACCGTCTCCTGCGCCGAGGGCGACACCGGCCGGGTGTACCGCGGTGCGGTGCCCTTCGAGGAGAAGGAGACCCGGCTGGACGCGATGCCGCAGATCCCGACGAAACTGATGATGAACGTCGCCACCCCCGACCAGGCGTTCTCCTTCTCCTCCCTGCCGAACGCGGGCGTGGGCCTGGCGCGCATGGAGTTCATCATCAACCGGCAGATCGGGGTGCACCCGCGCGCCCTGCTGGAACGCGACACCCTGCCGGACGCACTGCGCGACGAGGTCGACGCCACCACTGCCGCCTACCCGTCGCCGAAGGAGTTCTTCATCCGGCGCGTCGTGGAGGGCGTGGCGACCATCGCCGCCGCCTTCGACCCGAAGCCGGTGATCGTGCGGCTGTCGGACTTCAAGTCCAACGAGTACGCCAACCTCGTCGCCGGTGAGCTGTTCGAGCCGCACGAGGAGAACCCGATGATCGGCTACCGCGGTGCCGCGCGCTACGTCTCCGAGGACTTCCGCGAGTGCTTCGCCATGGAGTGCGAGGCGCTGCGCCGTGTGCGCGAGGACATGGGCCTGGCCAACGTGCGGGTGATGGTGCCGTTCGTGCGTACCGTGGCGGAACTGCAGGACGTGCTGGACGTCATGGCGTCCCACGGGCTGGTGCGCGGCGAAGGGGCCACCGGGGCGTCCGACGCGAACGGCGCCGGGCTGCAGGTGGTGATGATGTGCGAGGTGCCGTCGAACTACCTGCTCGCCGAGGAGTTCCTCGACCACGTCGACGGGTTCTCCATCGGCTCCAACGACATGACCCAGCTCGTGCTCGGCGTGGACCGCGACTCCGACCTGGTGGCCCATGATTTCGATGAGCGGAATCCCGCGGTGCTCAAGGTCATCGGCTCGGTGATCCGCACCTGCGTGGAGCGCGGCAAGTACGTGGGCATCTGCGGACAGGGCCCGTCCGACCACCCTGACCTGGCCGAATGGCTGGTGGAGCAGGGCATCGGGTCGATGTCGCTGACCCCGGACACGGTGGTGCGCACCTGGCTGCGACTGGCCGGGGAGGCCGCCGAGTAGCACCCGGGTACGGGGCCGGCCGCCGGGACCGCCCCGGCGGAATACCGGGTGCACCGTACCGCGCCGGGTACACTGTCCGGGTCCCCTCACAAAGATCCGAACTCTCCAGGAGCCTCCAGTGAAACTCACCGACCCCACGTCCGACGCCGTGCTCAAGCGGCTACGGCGCGCCCGCGGCCAGCTCGACGGCGTCACCACGATGATCGAGAACGACCGCGAGTGCCGCGACATCGTCACCCAGCTCGCCGCCGTCTCCCGCGCGCTCGACCGCGCCGGGGTGAAGGCCATCTCCGGCGGCATGCGCGACTGCCTCTCCGCCCCCGAGGGCACCGCCCCGGAGGACTGGGAAGAGGAGATGGAGAAGCTCTTCCTCTCCCTCGCCTGACCCCTGTACGACCCCTGTACGACCCCGGCCCAGCGGGTTCCGGGCGGTAAGGTGTTCCCGGTGAACAGCACGTCTCTCCACACGCCGCTCCGAACCCTGCTGGTGGACAACCACGACTCCTTCACCTGGAATATGGTCCACGACCTGACCAGTGTGAACGGGGTTGAGCCGGTGGTCGTCCCGAACGACTGGGACCGGTGGGACACCGAGGGGCGTCAGCTTCTCGCCACCGTGGACAACGTCGTCATCTCCCCGGGGCCGGGCACCCCGCTCATCCCGGACGACGTCGGCATCTGTCCCGCGGTGGTGCGCGCCGCCGTGGCGTCCGGCATCCCGGTGCTGGGCATCTGCCTCGGCCACCAGCTCATCGCGCACATGTACGGTGCGACGGTGGCACCTGCGCCCGAACCGGTGCACGGCCGGGTCAGCGCGGTCGAGCACGACGGCCGCGACCTCTTCCACGGCCTGCCCACCCCCGTCGACGTGGTGCGTTACCACTCCCTGGCGGTGTCGGACGTCCCGTCCGGCATGACGGTCACCGCCGGTACTGCCGGTACAGACGGGGTGGTGATGGGCGTCAGCGTCGTCGACGACCTGCTGTGGGGTGTGCAGTTCCACCCCGAGTCGGTGCTCTCCGGCCACGGCCGGGAGATCTTCGCCAACTTCGCCGCCCTGACCCGCACGCACGGCCGGGCACGCACCGTGAGGAACAGGGTGCTGGCCCTGAGCGTCCGGGACACCCGGGCCTTCTCCGGGGAACTCTTCGAGCGTTTGTATGGCCGTACCAGCGACACCTCCACCCACTGCGTCTGGCTCGACGGCAACCGGGCGGACGACCCGCGCGCCCGTTTCAGCGTGATGGGCGCCTCGCGTACCAGCGTCACCGCCGTCGCCGGCGGGCAGGACGCTCCCTCGACGGTGACCGTCCGCGACGCGGACTCCGGTGACGGCGCCGAGACCGTCGAGACGGACGTCTTCACCTGGCTGCGCGGTGACCTCGCCCGCTGCAGGATCACCGGCGACTCCGCGTCCGTGCCCGGCTGCGGGTTCCGCCTCGGCTGGGTCGGCTACCTCGGCTACGGGCTCAAGGCGGACTGCGCGGTGGGGGAGGGGGCCGCCACCCGCCACGCCGCGCGCATCCCGGACGCCGGCCTCGTCCTGCTCGAACGCGCCGTCGTCGTCGACCACGGGACCGCGCAGGTGCACCTGCTCACGCTCGACGGCGCGCCGGACGGAGCGCAGGACGCCGCCTGGCAGGACCACGTCGCCGGCGTCGTGCGGGAGCTGGAGAACCTGCAGGACGCCACGGCGTCCGGGGCGTCCGGGGCGTCCTGCGCGGTTCCGGCAGCCGACACCAGCCTGGCGGTGACCCTGCACGGGCGCGCCGACTACACCGCCAGGGTGCGCGAGATCCAGCGGCTGATCAGCGCCGGGGAGACCTACGAGGCCTGCCTGACCACGACCCTCGAGGTCACGCCGGGGAAATCGATGCAGGAGCAGGGGACGCCGGACACGCTGGGGCTCTACCGCCGACTGCGCGCCGACAACCCCGCCCCCTTCGGTGCCTACCTGCGCCTGCCCGGGGCGACGGTCATGTCGACCTCCCCGGAACGCTTCCTCAGCGTGGACGCGGCCGGACGCGTCACGTCCTCCCCTATCAAGGGGACCCGGCCGGTCGGCGCCGACGCCGCGCACGACGACCGCATCCGCGCCGAGCTGCGCGCCAGTGAGAAGGACCGCGCCGAGAACCTCATGATCGTCGACCTGGTGCGCCACGACCTGGGACGTGTCGCCGCGCCCGGGACCGTGGAGGTGCCCGAACTCTTCGCCGTGGAAAGCTACGCCACCGTCCACCAGCTGGTCAGCACCGTCACCGCCGATCTCGCCGCCGGACGCGACGGTCTCGACGCCGTGCGCGCCGCCTTCCCGCCCGGGTCGATGACCGGGGCGCCGAAGGAACGCACGATGCGCATCCTCGACGAGCTCGAGGACGGACCGCGTGGCGTGTACTCCGGTGCGGTGGGCTACCTCTCGCTCGACGGGGCGGTGGACCTGTCCGTGGTGATCCGCACCCTCGTGGCCGAGGACGGTGACGGGGCCGGTGACGGGGCCGGTGGCGCACGGCTGACCTACGGCGTCGGCGGGGCGGTCGTCGCCCAGTCCAGCCCGGACGGCGAGTACGACGAGACCGTGGTCAAGGCCGCCCCCGTGCTGCGGCTGTGTGACTGACTGCAACTGATCGCGACGACTGTGTCCGATAGTCTGGACGCCATGGATACCGTGAATGCAGACGGCGAGAATCAGGACGTCCGGACGTTGCGCGAGGCCGTCGCCGAGGTGCGCGCCCAGGTCGACGCCGCCGCGCTGGCCGCCGGGCGCGACCCGGCCGCGGTGCGTCTGCTGCCGGTCAGCAAGACCGTGCCCGTCGACCGGCTGCGCCACGCCGTGGACGCCGGCATGCACGAGTTCGCCGAGAACAAGCCCCAGGAGGTCCAGCGCAAGGCCGTGGAGATGGCCGACCTGCCCGTGCGCTGGATCGCCATCGGCCACCTGCAGACCAACAAGGCCAAGCTCGTCGCTGAGCACGCCCACGAGTTCCAGGCGCTGGACTCCGTGCGTCTGGCCGAGGCGCTGCAGCGTCGGTTGGCCACCGCCGACCGCACGCTCGACGTGCTGGTGCAGGTCAACACCTCCGGCGAGGAGGCCAAGACCGGGGCGGACCCGCAGGACGTCCCGGCGATCCTCGACGCCGCCGCCGGCTGCGACCGGCTGCGCGTGCGTGGGTTCATGACCGTGGCGACCAACACCGGTGAGGAGCGGGAGGTGCGCCGCTGCTTCGGCCAGCTGCGCGGCATCCTGGAGACCGCCCGGGAGGCCGCGGTGGTCGACCCGGAGTTGCTGACCGAGCTGTCGATGGGCATGTCCGGGGACTTCCGCACCGCGATCGAGGAGGGGGCCACGTGCGTGCGCGTGGGCACGGCCATCTTCGGCGCCCGTGACTACCCCTAGAAATGTGCCCTGACATGGTGGTTTCACCCCGTGTTGGAGTTTGGGCGGTCGGTAGTTTATTCTGAACGGGCTGCCGAACAGGAGCGGATGCGGGGACGATGTCACCGTGCACACTTCTGCTTGAGGTAGGGCTCCCATCGTCTAGTGGCCTAGGACTCCGCCCTTTCACGGCGGCAA
>JAKDIS010000210.1 GCA_030450335.1 Corynebacterium sp.
CGATGACCTGGTCGCATGTCGTGGCGTCCGCACCGTTGGCGCTGGGGTGCGCCGACGGTGGGGAGGTGTCGAAGGACCGCCCGATCGACGGTGAGTTGCACGCCCCGGTGGTCTCCAGGGCGACGGTGCCGGTCGACACCTCCTGCGCCAGGCCCGAGGTCTGGTGGAAGTTGTCGCCGGTCTCCGGCTCACCCTGCGGCCACTGCACCACCACGGCCACGGCGGTGGCGACGAAACCGGCCACCAGGACGATGAAGAGGATCGAGCGCGGCAGCGTCCAGGTGATCCGGCGCGGGTCGAGGTTGCGCGGGTGCATACGCTCGCGCAGCGGACGGTCGTCGGACGGTCCGTGGCTGTGCACGTGGCTGTGACCGTGTGCGCCGTGCGGCGCGTGCGGCGCCGCAGAGGCGTCGGACGCTGCGTCGGACGCTGGGGCGTCCGGTGCGTCCTGCGCGTTCCTGTTCTTCCTCGCGGGGGCGGGGGCGTGGTGGCGTCCCAAGGTGTCGGCTGCTTTCTGTCGCGGGGATGGTGGGGTGTTCCGCACCTGAGGATAGCCGGGAGCAGGGCGGGCCACCGCAGTCCGCGGCGTCGGCGGGCGGGAGGCCGGTGCCCGCACCTCGCAGATATGACCCTGCCCACCGGAGAAGCTAATCTGGGAGACATGTCCACAATCAGCCATGTCCCGGCCGCGGCGGCCGACGGTGCCGGTGACGCCGGCACTCCTGCCGCGCCCGCACGGGAGCGGTCCGTGTCCGCCGCGGACCGGTTCATGCTCCGGCTGCTGCGCGTCAAGGAGATTGACCGGATCGACATGGAGGCCCTGGCCGGCGCGCACCGCGCGTTCCGCTGGGCCATCGTGTTCTCCGCGGTGCGCTGCACGATCACCTACCTGCTGGTGCCGATCCTCGTGCCCGTCATCAGCGCGGCGGGCATGGTCGCCACACCGCTCAGCATCACCCTGTGCGTGCTGGCCATGGTGAACGGGACGGTGAGCATGCGTCGGTTCTGGAAGACCGACCACAAGGGTAAATGGGTCTACACGTGGTTCATGGCGGTCATGTTCGTGATCCTCATCGGCACGGTCGTCTACGAGGTAGTTGGGTTGGTGTCGTGATGTCGCAGTCGCAGTCTTTTGACGCGGAGAATCTGGAGGGGGAGTACGTCGAGGGGGTCGAGAGCGTCGACGACGTCGATAACGTTGACGACATCGACGACGCTGACGACGAGTGGGAGGAGTACGAGCGCCAGGAGATCCCCGGTTCCTCCACTGCCGACGTGGTGACGTTGCTGTTCATGGCGGCGATGATCATCGCCACGGTCTTCTGCTTCGTCTTCCTGATGTGAGTGACGCCGGGCTGAACGGCGTCAGTCGTTGAGCAGCTCCCGGCACTGCTCGGCGGTGTTGGTCTCCAGGCACTCCGACCAGGCGATCTGCCCGTCGACCCACGGGTGGCTCGGGGTCTGCCCCTGGTTGAGCTGCCACATGTAGTTGTCGCACATGATCG
>JAKDIS010000018.1 GCA_030450335.1 Corynebacterium sp.
GATTCCCCATAGCTCCACAGACAAGGAACCCGCCGGTCGTCCGGCGGGTTCCTTCGTGTGTGGGGGAGGTGTTACTCGTTGCCCTCCACGTCGGCGTCCCAGGTGCCGTCCTCGTCCTGCATCCAGGAGATCGTGCCGTTCTCGAACTGCTGGGTCCAGCCCTGCATCGCGTCCCCGGACTCCGGGGCGGTGGGCAGACCGATCTCGTTTTCCAGGCCGCCGTCGTTCGCCCAGGTCTCACCGATCATGCCGATGAGCGGGGTGACTTCGCCGCTGTCGTTCTCCACGGCCCACCCGTTGTCGAACGTGGCCAGGGTCGCGCCGTCGGCGCTCTCCACGTTCTGCACGGCGCCCCACTCGCCCTGCTCGCCGCCTGCCTCGTCGTAGGCGGCCTGCAGGCCCTCGGGGAGCTCGGTGTCGCCTGAGCCCTCTGAGCCCTCGGCGCTCTCGGACTCGGTGGACTCCGCCTCGGTGGATTCGGAGCCGCCCATGGCGTCGGACGCCTCGGCGGCGCCGCTCTCCGCGGCCGAGCTGGCGTCCGAGACGCTGTCGGAATCGTCGTCGCTGCACGCCGCCGCTCCGAGGAGGAGGCCGCCTGCGGCGACGGCGGTGAAGGTGCGTTTGAGAATGGACTTCATGGTGAAACTGCCTTCCGTGTCAAATCGGGGGTGTAGTTCACCTTCCCTTTCTACCTGACGGCGACGAAGCCTGCACGGCTATGCTTGTCGCTGTCATACCCCTCCCACGGAAAGGTCCCCTCATGGACGCCCTGTTCGAACCCATCCTCAACCTGCTCAGCTCCACCGTCGGCCTGGGCTCGTCGATCGCCACCGGCAACCCGATCGGCATCGGCTCCTCCACCCTGGAGCTCGGCTCCTCGGCGATCGACCTGAGCACCGCCGGCTCCTCGGTCCTGGAGGCGCAGGACTGATCAGGTGGGGGTGGCGGGACGATTTTCAGCAATATCCCTTTCCTGGGGAAACGTTCGCCTAGTGTCAACCCCGTCACCGCGTCATAGGACGCTCACACTACGGAAAGGTCCGTCATGGAATCTCTCGTCACCCTCATCGAATCGGTCTTCGCCTTCGGCTCCTCGGCGCTGGAGCTCGGCTCCACCGTGCTCTCCGGGGACGGCTCACTGGCCGTCGGCTCCGGCGTCCTCGACCTCGGATCCTCGGCCGCAGAGCTCAGCGGGGCCGGCTCCGCTGTCGTCCAGGGGAGCTGACCTGAGGGCGCACGCCTGATCAGGCGGGGGTGACGGTGCGGCGGTTCTTGAGTGCCGCCGCGCCGACCAGCGCACAGCCGATCGCGACCCAGGCGAGCAGGACCCACACGGAGTGGGCGATGCCCGCACCGTCGAAGAAGGCCACCGAGCGGGTCGCGTTGCCCGCCGCACCGATCGGCAGGTACTGGCCGATCGCGCCCCAGGGGGAGGGGAGCCACTGCCAGCCCGTGGCGATGCCGGACAGCGGGTTGGACACGAACAGGGTCAGCACCGCGCCGATGCCCAGGCCGGGGGCCCCGATGAGCGCCTCCAGGCCGAGGACGAACAGCGACGTACCGGCGATGCCGAGTGCGAGCACCCCGGCGGTCTCCCAGTAGTTGCCGTCGAAGGTGCCGAAACCGAACTGCAGGATCGCACCCACCGCCAGGCCCGCGGCCAGCGAGAACACCATCGATCCGACGATGCGCAGGCCGTAGCGCTTCTTCATGGTGAGCGACAGGACGGCCGCCGACACCATGCCGCCGAAGGCCAGCGGCAGCGCCAGGGCGCTGAGCCCGCCGGCGCTCGGGTCGTCCTGCGTGGTCGGTGCGACGTCCTCCACCGTGGCGTCCATGCCCTCGGCGACGCCGGTGAGCACCTGCGTGTAGGGGGTGCCCGCGCCGGAGGCGGTGTAGACCGTCGCGCCGTCCGCCGCGACGGTGACGGCGCCGACGGCGTCGCGGGAGAGGACGGCGTTCCGGGCGTCCGACGGGTCGTCGTAGGTGGTGACCTCGAACTTCTCGTCGAGCTGGCTGACGACCGCGTCGGGCGCGGAGACGGCGATCGGGATGTCGTACGGGCCGGAGTGCATCTGCGGGGAGAGGAAGGCGAGCAGCATCAGTGTGACCGCGGCCGTGAGGCCGAGGATGATGCCGCCGAGCTTGAGCGTGGTCTTCATGAGGGACTCCTGCATGGTAGCGTGATAAATGGAACAAGGCGCTCCGTTTTTGTGGAGCGTAATCCTCCGGTTACCGAGATGCAAGAGGAGAGCCGATGCGAGCCGACGCACGGGAGAAACGGGCGGCCCTGCTCACCGCCGCCTGGGACCTATTCGCCGAGGACGGGCCCGAGGTGCCGCTGCGCACCGTGGCCGCACGGGCCGACGTGGGCATCGCCACGCTCTACCGGCACTTCCCGACCCGGGAGGACCTCATGGTCGGGCTCATCGAGGACATGGCCGGACGCGTCCTGGCCATCATCGAACGCCATGTCGCCGACTGGGACGGGGGGTCGGAGGGGTGGCGCAACTTCGTGCACGAGATCGCCGCGCTGAAGGTCGCCGCGCTGGCAGAACGCTCCATCGCCGTGATCCCGGTGGACGGCCGGGTCTGGGTCGAGACCGAGCCCGTGCGCGAGGAGTTCCTGGCGGCCTACCGCACCATCCTCGACCTCGCCGCCTCCAGCGGTTTCGTGGAGGACGACCTGTCGCCGTGGCGCTTCCACCTCGGCCTGGCGGCGGTGTCACGCCCCATGCCGGAGAAGGCCGAGCGCTTCGCGCCCGGTCAGGCAGACTGGTTGATCGACACCTTCATCGACGGGTTGCGGGGTAGGCGCGCAGCGCTCGGCTGACGTCGCGTCGCGCCGTCGCGCTGAGCTCCCGGAAGGGGGCCACGTCGGAAGACGACGAGGACGACCAGGTCGCGATGAACTTCCCGCCGCGCACCACCGTCCGGCGGAACACCCCACGGTTGCCGGGGGCGACCTGCTCGTGGTGGTCGGACGCCAGGAAGGACAACCGGTCGCGGTACCCCAGCATCACCTCGTCGAAGGCGGGCAGTGCGAAGGTGCCGTGGGCCCGGCGGGAGACCGCGGCGAGTTCGTCGTACAGGCCCGGACGGTGGTGGAGCCCGTCGGTGGTCTCGACCTCGCCGGCGATCTCGGCGAAGGCGTCCTTCACCACCCGCTGGGAAAGCTTCGTCCACCACGCGAAGTCGCGCAGGTCCGCCGGGCCGTGGCCGGTGAGGTAGCGCAGCAGCAGCTCGGCGGCGGGGGAGCGGTCCGCGGTGTACGGCACCGCCGTGGCGGGGACGATGAGCTGGTCGGCGCCGTCGAACGGTCCGTAGACGGCGGTGCCGTGCAGCATCATGTCGCGGATCATCAGGTAGCGGAAACCCCGGTCGTCCGGGAAACCGTGGCGGGCCCACAGCTCGCCCAGCCCGGCACGGGTGAGGCCCGGGGAGCCCAGGAAGACGTCGTGTGCGCGGGTCACCTCGGCCCGGGAGAACCCCTCCTTCTCCCAGCGCCGGGCGGACTCACGGCGCTGCTGGCCGGCGCACAGTTCGGTGACCCAGCCGACGTCGCGGGCGGACAGGGCGAATACGGTGGAACGCATCGGGTAGCCGCGGACGACCTCCCCGGCGTCGAAGGCGGCGCGCACGTCCGTGCTCTTCGGCAGTCGCAGCGCCAACGACGCCAGCACGCCGGTGAGGTCCTGGCCCTGCATCGGGCCCATGGCCTCCAGCAGGTCGACGGCGGAGTCCGCGGGGGAGAGCAGCCCCTGCGCGACCAGCCGGGCCTCGACCAGCGAGGGCATCTAGACGGCGCGGGACATCCGGTCGGCGATGAAGGTGGAGCCCTTCAGCGACGGGTGGATCATCATGTTGTAGTTCGGGGTGGTGGTGTCGAGGATGCCCGCCACGTACCGGTTCTGGTCGGGGGAGCAGGTCGCGTTGCCGGCGGACTCGGTCTTCAGGTCCACGAAGGACGCGCCGATCTGGCGGGCGGCCTCCTGCTGGTTGCCGCGCAGCCAGATCTCCACGTCGCTGAGCACCGGGATCGGCAGGCCGGCGGGGAAGTTCGGGACCACGTTGGCGAAGCAGAACATGCCGTTGGAGGTGATCGCCATCTGCCCGGCCATCACGATGCGCGCACCCGGGGCGGCGGAACGCACCTTCGCCGCGGCGGCGCGCACGTCCGAGAGGTAGCGGTTGCGCACGTCGCCCGGGTCCAGGAAGTTGGCGCCGTTGTCGGTGCCACCGGGGCCGAAGTTGTTCATCCCGTAGTTCAGCACCACGGTGCGGGTGCCGCGGTGGATGTCGCCGGCGTTGACGGCGCGGTCGATGCGGCCCAGGGCGCTGTGGGAGGTCATCCCGGAGCAGGACCAGTCGGTCACCGCCAGGCCGTGGCGCTGCTGCATCAGCCGCGGCCAGTTGTTCGGCGCCTGCAGGCAGTTGCCGCCGACCGGGTAGTTGTCGGGGACGAAGCCGTCGATGCCGCGCAGGGTGTTGTAGTACTGGTCCGGGTTCGCCGCGTAGGAGTCACCCATGACCACCACGTTGCCGGCCGGGGCAGCGGTCGCCATGGGTGCGGTGGCGAGGCCGAGGGCCACGGCGAGTGCGCCGACCACCGCGGTCGTCGCTCGGAAGAGTCGGTTGCGGCGGGGCTTGGCACGGTGGGTCGTCACGTCTTTGGTCCTCTCGAAACGCGTGCGGGCACGCGGGTGCGCTTGAAACAGTCTGCCTGGTTCTAACGGTTCGCTGTGAGATGCCGTTACTTTTGCTGCCGACACTAGCAGGGTCCGTGGAACAATCAGCGGTATGACGGAAATCGCCGACGACACCACCACCGCCGACCGGGCGCTGCGCCACTTGCGCACCGGCGGCACGCTGCTGTGGACGGGCGACTTCCACAACGCCCGCCAGCTGCTCAAGGCACTCGACCGGCGGCTGACGAAGCGGGCCGGGAGGCGTCGGACCGGGGATACCGACGCCGCGACGCTGTTCCTGCGCCAGCGCGCCGAACGCGCCGAGCGGGCGGACGTCCTGGGCCGCGTCCTCGTCGATCTGGGGGAGGACTACAGCCTCGACCTGCGACGGGCGCCGGACGTGCGCGAGGCGTGCCGGCACGCCTACGGGCAGGACGGCCCGCGGCGCGTGCCGTTCACCGAACTGCAGGGCGTCCTCGGCGCCTGGCAGTGGCACCTGCGCGGGGTGTGGGTCGAGGAGCTCGGCGACCACGTCCACCCGGACTACGGCGTCTTCTCGCCGACGCGCAGCGAGTACGTCGGCCTGGTCGACCGGCTCGCCGACGAGACGTCCGGACGCGACGTCCTGGAGATCGGCACCGGCACCGGCGTCCTCGCCGCCGTCCTGGCACGGCACGGGGCACGCGTGACGGCGACGGACGTCAGTGCGCGTGCCGTGACCTGCGCGCGCGCCAACCTGGAGCGCCTCGGGGTCTCCGCCGAGGTCGTGGAGGCCGACCTGTGGCTGCCCGGGCAGCGCGCGGACATCGTCGTGTTCAACCCGCCGTGGCTGCCGGGCACGCCGACCTCCGAACTGGAACTCGGCATCTACGACGACAGGTCGGACGCCCTGCGCCGCTACCTCGCCGGGCTCGCCGAGCACCTCACCGACGGCGGGGAGGGCTGGCTGGTGCTCTCCGACCTGGCCGAACACCTCGGCCTGCGCACCCGGGAGCAGCTGGAGGGGTGGATCGCCGACGGTGGGCTGCGCGTGGTCGGGCGGGAGGACACAGCCCCACGCCACCCGAAGGTCCGCGACGCCGACGACCCGCTGCACGTCGCCCGCAGCCGCGAGGTCACCTCGCTGTGGCGTCTGCGCGCCTAACGCTTGCGCCGGTAGTACACCTGGCGGCGGACCGTGGCGACGGTGTCGCCGGCCTCGTCGGTGACGTCCACCTCGAACCAGTGCAGGTACTTGCGCCCCTCGGTGGTCTCCTCGCGGATGCGTTCGTAGGTGGCGTCGTCGATGCGCATGTCGGCGGTGAGGGTGCCGCGCCCCGGTTTGAGGAACGAGACCTCCGCGCCGACGTCCCACACGTTGAACCCGCCGCCCAGGCGCGCCATGGAGGCGAGCATGAAGAAGGGGTCGGTCATCGACATGATCGTGCCGCCGAAGGCGGTACCCACGATGTTCCTGGTCAGGCGGTTGGGACGGTGGGTGACGAGGACGCGCGAGCCGTCCTGCGCGAACTCGCGGATCTTCACCCCGGCACCGAGCAGGGGCGGCCACAGGGGCATGAGACGTCGGAGCTGGGTGGTGTTGATGTCCATGCTCTCCGTGTCTAGCACGATAGGCAACTGGTTGCTTAAGTTTCGGTGAACCTTCGGCAACGTCCCCTGCGGCGGGCGCGGCGGGCCGTTACGGTCAGATCGCCCCCGACGACAGCCCCCGACAAAAGCCCAGGAGAACCATGCCCCGCACCCCTCACATCGCCGCCGCCGTCTCCGTCTCCGCCGTTCTGGCCGCGGGGCTCGCCGCGTCCCCCGCCGCCGCCTCGGTGACCGGCAGCCTCGGCCTGCCGCCGGTGCCGCCGGCGGTGTCCTCCCCGGCGGACAACCTGCCGTCCACCTTCGACCTGCAGGCCCACCGCGGCGGACGCGGCGAGTACACCGAGGAGTCGGTCGCCGCCTTCGACCACGCCCTCGACCGGGGCGTGACCACCCTCGAGCTGGACGTCCACCTGTCCGCCGACGGCGTCCCCGTCGTCTGGCACGACGCCTCCATCCAGGCCGACAAGTGCACCGGCGAGCACGTCGGCGAGGACGTCCACGACCTCACCTTTGAGCAGCTGCAGACCCTCAACTGCAACCTGCCGCTGGAGGACTACCCCGACGCCGTCCACGCCGACGACAACCGCATCCTCTCCCTCACCGACGTCTTCGACCTCGCCGCGCGCGACCCGCAGGTCCACTTCAACATCGAGACCAAGATCGAGGCGGAGCAGCCGGAACGTTCCGCCCCGGCGCAGGAGTACGTGGACGCGATCCTCGACGCCGCGCAGGACGCCGGGACCACCGACCGCATCGCCGTGCAGTCCTTCGACTGGTCCAGCCTGCCGCTGGTGCGCGAGCGCGCACCGCAGGTCCCGCTCATCGCCCTGTTCGACGCGACGACGTGGGTGCCGGACTCGCCGTACCTCGGCCCGGTGGACTACGGCGACGGGGACGTCGTCGCCGCCGCGCAGCGGCTCGGCGTCGAGGTGCTCAGCCCCGCCTACGAGGACGTCGACGCGGCGTCCTTCATCACCCGGGCGCACGACGCGGGCCTGCGCGTGGTGCCCTGGACCATCAACGAGGCCGCGGACATGGAGGAGTACGTCGACGCCGGCGCCGACGGCGTGATCACCGACTACCCCACGCGCCTGCGCGACATCCTGCAGGAGCGGGGCGTCGCCTACCGGTGACGAAACTGCCTCGAACCACACCGATCCATGTTTGCGGGCGAACAGGATCCGGTACGGTTCTGGATCATGTTACGTTTCAAAACCAAAGGCGCCGTCGCCGTGGCGACGGTGGCCACCGTCGCGGCCGTGACCGTCTCCACTGCGCCAGCTGAGCCCGCCGCCCCGTCCAACTTCGTCGACGCCTTCGTGCAGAGCTTCCACGACCCGCTGCGCTCCCCGGCCGGGGCCAACGACTGGGACTGCACCAGTGACCGCAACCCGGTCGTCCTGATCCACGGGACGTGGGAGAACGCCTACGACAGCTGGTCCGCACTGGCGCCGGCACTCGCCGACGACGGGTACTGCGTCTTCGCCCCGAACTAGGGGCGCGCGGAGATCCAGGACAAGGGCGGCGTCGGCACCGTCCTGCCGAACACCTTCGCCACCGGCGACATCGCCGAGTCCGCCACCGAGGTCGGCGAGTTCGTCGACCGCGTCCTCGAGGCCACCGGCAGCGAGGAGGTCGACCTCGTCGGGCACTCCCAGGGCGGGCTGCTGGCACGCCAGTACCTCACCTTCAACGGTGGGGCGGACAAGGTGGACAGGGCCGTGACCCTCGGTGCCACGAACCACGGCACCACCCTGTCCGGTATCGCGAACCTCAACCGGTTCATCGGTGGCCTCGGCCTGGACCTCGACCCCGCGCTGGACTACGTGATCGGCGAGGGCGGCACCCAGCAGCAGTACGGCTCACCGCTGCTCGAGCGGCTCAACGCCGCGGGCGACACCGTGCCCGGCGTGGACTACACCGCGGTCGGTACGAAGTACGACGAGGTCACCACGCCCTACGACTCGACGTTCCTCACCGCCGGTGAGGGTGCGAGCGTCACCAACGTCACCGTGCAGGACGGGTGCGAGCAGGACCATTCGGACCACGTCTCCATGTCCTACTCGCCGCGGGTCGTCGACATCGTGCGTGACGCCCTGGACCCCGGCAGCGTCCCGGAGAAGCGCTGCACACCGAACTCGCCGATCATGGGTGCCGGCACCACGGAGATCACCGAAGGCCTCACCGGGCCCTTCGGCTGGCTGTCGGAGAACACCCGCCCACTGTAGTGGGGGAAAGCTTATTTTTCGGATTGTGATGTATCTATGTTGGACCCCTGATAGATTGCGCCCTATGAACAACACGAAGAGCATCTTCATCTCCGGCGGCGCCGCCGGAATCGGTCGCGAGGTCGCACTGAAGTTCCGCGACGCAGGCTGGACCGTCGGCGCCTACGACATCGACGAGCAGGGCCTCGAGCTGCTCAAGGAGCAGTTCCCCGACATCATCACCGGCCGTCTGGACGTCACCGACTACGAGTCGTGGGAGGAGGCCCTGGCCGACTTCACCTCGCACACCGGTGGCCGTCTCGACGTCCTCGACAACAACGCCGGCATCATCGGCGACCACGACGTCGCCGACCAGGCCCCCGGCCTGATCGCCAAGCAGATCGAGATCAACTGCACCGGCATCACCTTCGGCGCGCGTGCCGCCCACCAGTACCTCAAGAACACCAAGGGCTCGCACATGGTGTCGATGGGGTCGGCGTCCGGCATCTACGGTCAGCCGCACATCACCCCGTACTCCGCCTCGAAGTTCTACGTGCACGGTTTCACCCAGGCGATGAGCCTGGAGTGGCGCAAGGACAAGATCCGCGTGGTCAACATCATGCCGCTGTGGGTCAAGACCAAGCTCGCCGACGTCGAGGCCGCCTCGACCAAGCGTCTCGGTGTGCGCATCAAGACCGAGGACGTCGCCGACGCCGTGTGGAAGTCCGTGCACCCGAAGAACTGGCTGGAGCGTCAGCGCCAGGACTACTCGGTGTCCTTCCCCGACCTGGCCCTGCGTCTGGCCGCCCGGTTCTCCCCGGCCCCGGTCGCCCGCGAGTTCAACAAGATCATCGCCGGCTGATCACCGGGTCGGACACATGACAACTGTCATGGTCACGTCGTGACCGTTGCCCCGGGCCTTCGGGTCCGGGGCGCGGTTGTGTTGGGGGCATGGAGAACACAGCCACCACAACACACACGGCCATCAACGCACAGGGGCTGCACAAGTCCTTCCGCGGCGGCGTCAGTGCCTTGCAGGACGTCAGCCTGACCGTCACCAGCGGGGAGATCGTGGCCCTGCTCGGCCGCAACGGCGCGGGCAAGACCACCCTGATCGACCTGGTCCTCGGCCTCACGAAACCCACCGCCGGCACGGTCAACGTGCTCGGCGGCACACCGCGTGCCGCGATCACCGGCCAATGCGTCGGGGCGGTGATGCAGACCGGCGGGCTGCTGCCCGACATGACCGTGGAGGGCACGGTGGCGATGATCGCCGCCACGATGCACCGTCCGCGTCCCGTCGCCGAGGTGCTGGAGCACGCCCGGCTGACCGACATGAGGAAACGCCGTGTGGGACGCTGCTCCGGCGGTGAACAGCAACGCCTGCGCTTCGCCCTCGCCCTGCTCGGCGACCCACGGCTGCTCATCCTCGACGAGCCGACCGCGGGCATGGACCCCGCCAGCCGCCACGACTTCTGGGAGGACATGCGCGTGCAGTCCGCCCGCGGGGTCACCGTCGTCTTCGCCACGCACTACCTGCAGGAGGCGCAGGACGTCGCCGCACGGATCGTCCTGCTCGACGGTGGTGCCGTCGTCGCCGACGGCACCACCGAGGAGCTGCGCGGCGGCGGGGACGTCGTCGTGGAGTACGACCTGGACGGCCACCACTCGGTGACCACCGGGGAGTCGGACGCGCTGGCGCGCGACCTGCTCTCCCGCGGCGCGTCCAACCTGCGTATCAGCGGGCGGACGCTGGAGGACACGTTCATCCGGCTGACCGGGGGTGCGCGATGACCACGCTACGTTTCGCCCTGCACGACCTGCGTCGGCTCTCCCGCGACGGCGCGATGCTCTTCTTCTCCATGGGCCTGCCCGTGGTGTTCTACCTGGTCTTCGGCCAGGCGATGGGGTTCGGCGACGAGTCCGTGGGCCGAGGCGACGTCTCGGCGTACATCATGATCGGCATGGCGCTCTACGCCGGCGTGACCGGCGCGGTCGCCGCCGCCGGGCAGGTCGTGGTCGAGAGCACCACCGGCTGGGGACGCCAGCTCGCGCTCACCCCGCTGACCCACGCGCAGCTGGTGGCGTCGCGTCTGCTGGGCATCACCATCCGCGCGGTGCTGCCCGTCGCCGCCGTGTTCACCGTCGGTGCGGTGACCGGCGCGTCGATGCCGGCTGCGGCGTGGGCGGCGTCCTTCCTGCTGTGCGTCGTCGGCGCGGTTCCCTTCGGTTTCTACGGCATGGCCTGGTCGCAGGCCTGGCCCACGGAGACCTCGGTGAGCATCGCCGGGACCAGCGTGGTGGTGCTCGCGTTCCTCGGCAACCTGTTCATGCCCCTGCCGGAGACGATGATGACCGTGGGACGCTTCAGCCCGATGTACGGGGCGGTGTCGCTGGCCAGGTGGCCGCTGAGCGAGGGCTACCAGTCCGTCTCGTACGAACCGTGGCTCGTGCACGACCCGCTATGGTGGGCGGTGGTGAACTTCCTGGTCTGGACGGCGGTCCTCGTCGCCGTGGTCCTGGCCCTGCACTCCCGGGAGAAGGGACGGCGATGAAGAACTTCGACGGTGCCTCCAGCCTGATGGCGTCCATCTGGCTGGTCGTGCTCGTGGTCCCCGCGGTGGTGCTGGTCGTCACCGAGGGGTTCACGCCACGCACGGTGGCCGGGGTCGCCCTGTTCGTACTCTTCGGCACGGTGTACGCCACCGCCTTCGGCCTGGTCGACCACTGGCCGGGCGGGATGTCGATGATGCGGCGCTACCTGTTCTGGTTCTCCCTGCTCGCCGTCGTGGCGGTGGTGACCGCCGTGGTCGTCGGCGCGTTGGCGACCTTCCTCGTCCCCTTCTTCGTGGCGGTGCTGTCCTTCCCGCTGCCGGTACGGTTCAGCCTGCCGGCCACCGTGGTGCTGGTGGTCGTGTCGACGGCGCTGGTGTGGCTGCTGGAACCGGCGGCGATGCCCGGGGTGCTGGGCGGCACGCTGGTCTCCCCGGCGATGGTTTACGCCGTGGCACTGGTGACCCGCCGCTACGAGGAACGCGCGGAGCTCGAGCACGACCTGGAGATCTCGCGGCAGCGCGAGTCCATCGCCGTGGACGTCCACGACCTGCTCGGCCACTCCCTGACCGTGGTGACCCTGAAGTCCGAGCTCGCCGGACGCCTCGTCGACACCGACCCGGCGGCGGCGAAGGACGAGCTCGAGCAGATCACCCGGATCTCCCGCACGGCCCTGGCCGAGGTGCGCTCCACGGTGACGCGGATGCGCTCGCCCGACCTCGCCGGCGAGGTGGAGGCCGCGCGCCGGGCGCTGGGCACCGCGGGCATCCGCGCCGTCCTGCCCCACGACGTGTCGGTGGCCGGGGTGAACGCCCACCTGTACTCGTGGGTGGTGCGTGAGGCGGTGACGAACGTGGTGCGTCATTCGCGGGCGCGTACGTGCGAGGTGACGATGAGCGCCGACCGGGTGCAGGTCAGCGACGACGGTGTCGGCGGGACGGACGCGGCCCGGTGGGGCAACGGGCTGACCGGGCTGGGTCGCCGCGTCGCCGATGCCGGCGGCACGCTGACAGTGGACGGCACCGCCGGCACCACCGTGCTGGTGAGAATGGCAGGTCAACAATGATCCGGGTACTTGTCGCCGACGACCAGGACCTGGTGCGCGGTGCCCTCGCCGCGCTGCTCGCCACCGAACGCGACATCGACGTCGTCGCCGAGGTCGGACGCGGCGACGAGGTGGTCGACGCCGTGCGGGAGCACCGCGTCGACGTCGCCCTGCTCGACATCGAGATGCCCGGCATGACCGGCATCGAGGCGGCGGAGGAATTACAGGCGCTGGCGGCGTCCGGCACGTCCTGCCGTTCGGTGATCGTGACGACGTTCGGACGCCCCGGCTACCTGCGCGCCGCGCTCGCCGCCGGTGCCACCGGCTTCGTGGTGAAGGACACCCCGGCGTCCCAGCTGGCCGAGACGGTGCGTCGGGTGCACCGCGGGCTGCGCGTGGTCGACCCCGCACTGGCGGAGGAGTCCCTGTTCACCCCGGACTCACCGCTGACCGCGCGCGAGGTCGAGGTGTGCCGCGCGGCGCGCTCCGGGGCGGGCGTCCGGCAGATCGCCGCCCAACTGCACCTGTCGCAGGGCACGGTACGCAACCACCTGTCCTCGGTGATCGGCAAGACCGGGACGTCCAACCGCTTCGAGGCGGTGGGCGTGGCCGATCAGAACGGGTGGCTGTGACGTGCGGTGACGAGCACCGACACCGCGCAGACCGCCGCGCCGACGCAGAACACCGGCACGTAACCCACCGTCGGGGCGATCAACGAGACCACGAACGGCATGAAGAAGCCCAGGTACGTCAGGGCGTAGAAGACCGCGGTGAGCGAGCCGAGCTCCCCGGGCCCGGCGATGCGCTGCACCTCGCGCAGCCCGGAGACCATCATGATGCCGTAGGCCGTGCCCAGCACCACCGCGGTGGGCACCAGGAACCACACCGCCTGGGTGGTCACCACCACGATCGAGGCGACCATGCCCAGCCCGGCGGTGCCCAGCGCGTACATCGGCGGGGTCACCCGCGTGTGCACCGGCAGCCGCCCCGCCCACGGCTGCACGAACGTGCCGGTCAGCATGGTGACCCCGGCGATGAGCCCGGTGTAGGCGACCGGTGCCGACACCTGTGCGGTGACCAGCGGGGGCAGCACGGCGAAGGACGTCGTGGCCAGGCCGAACGCCCACGGCGCCCACAGTGCCACCGTGAACAGGAACCGCGGTGAGCGCGCCGAGGGCGGGACACGCAGCCGGGAGTCCGAGCGTCGGCCGGCCTCCGGGGTCACCCACACCAGCGGGGTGACGACCAGCGCCATGACCAGGTGCAGGATCAGCGGGGTGGTGTCCGGCCCCGGCAACCACTCGGCGACCGGGCCGCTGACCAGCGGGCCGACCCCGAAACCGGCGGACGTGGCGGCGGTGGCGCGCCGGGCGGCGGCCCCGTCGGTACCGTCTGCATCCGGCGTGACCTCCTTGAGCCACGACGCCCCGGCGGCGAGGACCAGGCCCACCGCCACGCCGGTGAGCATGCGTCCCGCGCTGAGCAGGACGGGGCCGGCGGCAGCAGTGGCGTCAGTGGCGTCAACGGCGAGGTGCGCGGCGAGGGTGACGAGCGTGCCCGCCACGGAGAACAGCAGCGCGGGACGCACCACGGCGCGGCGTCCACGACGGTCCGACAGCGGGCCGCCGACCATGAGTGCGGGGATCAGGCCGAGGACGTAGACGGCGAGGATGAGGTTCACCGGTGCCTGCGCGAGACCGTGGACGTCGCGCATCACCGGCAGCAGCGGGGCGAAGAGGTTCGCGCCGTAGGAGACGGCGAACATGCCCAGGGCGATGCGGACCCAGGGTGGCAGTGTCATGAGTCACATTGTGGCATGCGCTTCGCGGGCTTATGGATACCGGGCTGTTTCTGACGCAGAAAGGTCCAGTAGAACAGCGCAGAAAGGTACAGTAGGTGAGGCCAATGCAGGTCAGACGATTTCATCAGTGACACGTCCGATGGGGGATCAGGGCCTCACGGAGCGGCTCACTGCACGACGAGGCCGGTCGTGGAACCGCCCGTGGCACACTGCTCGGGAAGGCCGTCCAGGTCCTCGAGCTGCACCGGCACCGCCTCGACGCTGATCGGTTCGCCGACGTAGACGGTGTCCTGCCCCGGTGGGGTGACCGACGGGCGGCCCTGCTCGGTCACCGACTCCGTCCCGGCGGGGAAGACCACCGGCCGTGGAGCCTCGTCGGTGGACCCGTCGACGATCGCGAAGCAGGAGCCCTGCCCGGTGACGAGACGGCCGTCGATGCTCTCCGCTGTGCCCTCTGCGCCGTCTGCGCCGCCGTCGGAGGCGGACAGGGCGATCGGGCCGCGGCCGGAGGCCTCGACAGAGAGGGCACTTGCCCCGGTGGCGGCTTCAGTGGTCGACTCGGTGGCTGGCCCGCCGTCCCCGCCGCAGGCGGTGAGGGGCAGCGTGACCAGGACGGCCAGCACGCCGACGGCGGTGGTGCGCGGAGACCTCATGCATCTCCGCGCAGGTCGGCGGCGACGGCGCGCACGGCGTCGGCGAAGCTGCCGGCGACGTTCGTGGCGGGCACCGCCATCATCAGGTTCACCGCGAAGCCGAAGTCCTCCACGAAGCGGCCCTCCGGGTCGGTGGGGCGCTCGCCGGGCGTGACCGGACCGTGGAAGCGCTCCACCCGTTCCACGGTGGTCGCCCCCTCGGAGTAGACGTACAGCTTCTTGCCCAGGGCGTGGGCGAACCCCAGCTCGAAGCAGGTGCCGGAGTCCGGTTCGGCGCCGCGGAAGTGGTTGACGTTGGCGATGACCGCGTCGGCGCCACGGATCTTGGTGACGTTCTTGTCGAAGATCCACGTCGCGTCCGGTTCTGCCGGTGCTGCAGTTTCGTCCAGTCCGGCGTCCAGCGGGGCGACGGGCGTCAGCCCGTTGTCGCGGCAGACCTGCTGCATGCGCGCGACCACGTCGGCGGCGTCCGGCAGGAACACCTCCGGTCCCGCCAGGTAGACCCTGTACTCCTGCGTGCTCAACTGTCCTCCTGTGTTCGGTGTCCTCCGGCCCGCCGATGGTAGCTACACTGGCCCGATGATCGCGAACCCCGTGTACCTGGACTGTGACACCGGCATCGACGACGCCCTCGCCCTGGGCTACCTGCTCACCGGCCCCACCGACCTGGTTGACCTGGTCGGCGTGGGGACGGTGCACGGCAACGTCAGCGCCGCCGGTGGTGCCGAGAACACCCGCCGCCTGCTTGCCCTGGCAGGACGCGACGTGCCCGTCGCGACCGGTGCGTCCGACCCGTTGGTCGGCGCCTTCGCCGGCGGCGCGGTGGAGGTGCACGGCACCGACGGGGTGGGGGAGGTGCGCGAGCGGCTGCTGCCGCCGGTCAGAGAGCAGGACGCCGCCACGCAGGACGCCGCCGACCTGCTGATCGACCTGTCGCACCGCCACGCCGGACGCCTGCACGTGCTGGCGATCGGGCCGCTGACGAACCTCGCCGTGGCACTGGAGCGCGACCCCACGCTGGTCGACCGCGTCGCCCACGTCACGGTGATGGGTGGTGCGGCGATGGTCGCCGGCAACATCGGCCCGGTGACCGAGGCGAACATCGGGCACGACCCGGAGGCCGCCCAGGTGGTCGTCACCGCCGGGTGGCAGGTCACCCTGGTGCCGCTGGACACCACGATGGAGAACACCTTCGAGGCGTCCGACATCGCCGCGCTGCAGGCGTCCGACGTGCCCTTCGTCGCCGCGGTGGGGGAGATGCTGGACTACTACTCCGACTTCTACCGCGACATCTACGGGCGTCGGTGCTGTGCGCTGCACGACCCGTTGGCCGCGGCCGTCGCCCTCGGCGAGGTGGAGCTGCTGCGCGCGCCGAAGGTGCCCGTCGTCGTCGACACCACCGACGGGCCGGGGCGTGGGCAGACCGTCTGCGACCTGCGGCACCAGCGCCCCGCGGCAGGACGCCACGACGTGGACGTCGACGGCGCGACCGTGCGCGTCGTGATGCGCTGCGCCGACGGTTTCGCCGACCTGCTGCGCACCCGGTTGCTGGAGATGTGACGCGGCGGTTCGCTCACACGCCCCAGCGTCGGCGGGCCGCACCCTCCAGCAGCGAGGCGAGCCCGTAGAGCACCAGCGCGCTGACCGTCACCACCGTCACCGACGCCCACACCACGTCGGTGTCCGCACTGCCCACCGCGGTGATCACCGTGTTGCCGATGCCCACACCGGTGGCCAGCCACTCCGCCAGCAACGCACCCGACAGCGCGCCGGGGATCGCGATGCGCACCGCGGCGAAGATCGCCGGCAGGCACGCCGGCACCCGTACCGTGACCAGCTCGCGGGTACGTCCGGCACCGTAGGTGCGCACCAGGTCCACCAACGCCGGCGGCACGTTCTTCAACGCCGAACCGATGTTGACCAGGGCGGGGAAGAAAACGATGATCGCGCCCATCACCGCCACCGTGAGCTGCCCACGGCCGATGACGATGATCAGCACCGGGGCGATCGCCACCAACGGCACCGACTGGAAGAACAACGCCAGGGGCATCAGCGCACGCTCCAGGGTGGGTGCCACCAGGAACAGCGAGGCCACCAGGACCGCGGCGACGAGGCCCAGCACGAAACCCGTCGCCGTGTCGAGCAGCGTGCGCCACAGGTCCGGCAGCAGGGTGACGAGGTGGTTCGTGCCGTCCGTGTTGTCGGCCAGGTAGGAGACGACCTGCGCCGGGGTGCGTCCCACGAAGGGGGAGATGCCGAGGAGCCGCAGGCCCAGCGTCCACACCACCACGATGACCACCAGGGAGACCACGACCTCCACCGCGACGGCGGTGGGGGAGCGCCGGCCACGCTCCGGGGCGGCCGTCGACACCTCCGCCGACCCCCAGCCCAACGTGGTGACCAGCCGGGCCAGCAGGGCCATCACCGCGAACCACGCGCCGGCCAGCACGGCGGCGGCCAACGCCAACGCCCACGTGCGTGAGACGTCCGACGACTGCTGGGCGTTCAGCAACGCCGGACCCAGACCACGGTCCACCCCGCCGACGTACTCGCCGAGGATCGCGCCGAGCACCGAGATCGGCGCGGCGACCTTCAGCGCCGTGAGGAACGACGGAACCGCCGCGATGAGCTGCACCTTCACCAGCCGTGTCCAGCGAGAACCGCCGTAGACGTCCACCAGGTCCAGGGAGCGACGGTCCGCGGCGTCCAGCCCCAGCAACGTGCCGACGACGGTGGTGAAGAAGATCGCCAACGCCGACAGCAGCACCGCCGTCGCCGACGGGTCACCGCTCGACGGCGCACCGACCATGAGGTAGATGACCGGGCCGACGGCGATGATCGGCAGCGAGTAGGTGATCACCGCGACCTGCATCACGATGCCGCGCAGCCGCGGCACCAGCAGGGCCAGCACCGACACCGCCACCGCCAGGCCCACGCCCAGCAGGTAGCCCTGCCCGGCCTCCATGGCGGTGACCTTCAGGTTGACCCAGTAGAAGTTCAGGCCGTCGTCGGCGATGCGGGCCACGATGTCGCCGGGGGTGGGGATCGTGCCCAGGGGGCGCAGCACCGTGGCGGCCAGCAGCCACCACAGTGCGAGCGCGCCGAGGAGCACGGCGGGCACGGACAGCACAGACAGCGTTCGTCTCGCCTGCCGCGACATCAGGCGTCCTCGAAGGAGAACAGCAGGTCGGACACGTGGTCGACGATGGCGTGGAACTCCGGGGTACGCATCATCTCCGGGGTGCGCGGACGCGGCAGGTCGACCTCCACGACCTCGCGCACCGCGCCGGGCCGAGCACTCATCACCGCGATGGAGTCCGCCAGGAACACCGCCTCGGAGATGCCGTGGGTGACCAGCAGCGTAGTGGACGGGTTCTCCGTCCAGATGCGCTGCAGCTCCAGGTTCATCCGCTGGCGCGTCATGTCGTCCAGCGCACCGAAGGGCTCGTCCAGCAGCAGGACGGACGGGTCGGCGGCCAGGGCACGCGCGATGGAGACACGCTGGCGCATGCCGCCGGACAGCTGCCCGGGCTTCGCCCCCTCGAACCCCTCCAGGCGCACGAGCTTCACCAGCTCGGCGAGGGTGTCGTCCGGCAGGGGGTTGCGGGCGATCTCCCGCGGCAGGCGGATGTTCGATTCCACCGAACGCCACGGCAGCAGCGCGGCGTCCTGGAAGGCGATGCCGAGCTCGTGGCGGCTACGCAGCTCCTTCGGCGTGAGGTCGTGCACCGTCGCGGTGCCGGCGGTGGGTTCCTCCAGACCCGCCAGGATGCGCAGGACCGTGGACTTGCCGCAGCCCGACGGGCCGACGAGCGCCAGGAAACTGCCGCGCGGGACGTCCAGGCTCACGTGGTCCAGGGCGGTCACGCCACCGGGGAAGGTCTTGGTGAGGTCGTCGAGGCGGATACCGGTGCCGGTGCTCATGGTGCGTCCTTCGTGTCGGTGGGGAGGGGTTCGGCCAGTTCGGGGTGCTCTTCGTAGACCTCGTCGAGCAGGCTCATGTCGAAGAGTTCCTCGCGGGAGACGTCGATGCCGGCGAGACGCAGCGCCGCCACATTCTCGTCCATCGCCTCGTCGGTGAGCCGGAAGAGCTGGTTCGGCAGGGTGTGGTCGTTGACGATGTACTCCGTCTGCGCCTCCGCCTGCAGCAGCTCCTTCTCCGGGTCGAGGCCGAGGTCCGCACCGTAGACGTCCGTGGACAGCTCCGCCCCGCGCGCCGGGTCGGTGACGGCGTCGCGCCAGCCGCGGATCGAGGCGACGAGGAAGTCCTTGAGGTTCTCCCGGTTGTCCTCGATGCTCTCCCGCGACACCGCGTAGGACGCCCCGGCGAAGGGCATCCCGTGGTAGGCCAGCGGCAGGGAGACCACGTCGTGGCCGGCGCGCTGCAGGTCGATGAGCTGGTTCGCGGCGAGTCCGTGGAAGCCGTCGACCTCGCCGCTGGTGAGTACGGCGGTCTCCCCGGCGGGGACGAAGGTGATGGTGGACGGGTCGACGTCGTTGGCCCGGGCCAGGCCCTCCACCATCGATTGTGCGGTGCCCGGGGTGACGGCGATGCGGGCGCCCTCCAGGTCGGCGGGGGTGCGGATGGCGTCGGGGCCGTCCATGGAGAGGATGGTGAAGGCGTTGACGCTGTAGATCGCCCCGATGATGGTGATCGGCATGCCCTCTTCGGCGATGGCGTTGGCGGTGCCCAGGGCCATGGAGCCGGCGACGGTGGCGTGGCCGGTGGCGGCGGACTGCTCCACGGCGGTGGGCCCGGCGATGAGGTCGACCTTGGAGAAGCCGGCGTCCTCGTAGTAGCCGTCGTGGTCGGCGATGTACTCCCCGGCGTTCTGCGAGTTCTTCACGAAGGCGAGCTGGATGCGCAGGGCGTCGTCGTCGAGTCCGCGGAGGGCGCAGCCGCCGAGGCTGAGGGCGGTGACGGTGAGCAGGGCGGTGAGGACCGTCCCGGCGCCGCGGCGTCTGGAGGTGTGCCGGGCGGCGCCCGGTGGTGTCAGGCTGAACGTCATGGGCGTCAACTCTACGGTGCGGTGGTGTCGACGGCAGTGCGTGGGAAGGCCGGACGGCGAAGTGCCCGTTTCGCCGTTCATTCCGGACATGCACCGTTGCTCGTCGGCAGCCGGTCCCGGCAGCTACCCCAGCAGCCGGCGCAGCACCTGCACCACGCCGTCCTCGGTGTTCGCCGGCGCCACGTAGTTCGCCGCGGCGGTGATGCCGGGGTGGGCGTTGGCCATGGCGAAGGACAGGTCGCCCTCGCCGACCATCTCCAGGTCGTTGAGGTAGTCGCCGAAGACCGCGGTGTCCGCCCGCGAGATCCCCAGCTCCTCCTGCAGGTCGTGCAGCGCGGAGCCCTTGTTCGCCTCCGGCAGCATGATGTCGATCCAGTTCGCCCCGGAGATCACCACGGCGTTGTCCGCCTCGACCTGGCTGGCCAGCGCGCCCTCGCCGGTGAAGAGCACCGGGGCGGCGTCCTCCGCGGAGCCGAAGGCGAAGACCGCGACCTTGACCACGGGGCCCTGCACCGTGGTCAGGTCCTCGACCTGCTTCAGGGAGTGGTAGTACTTCGCGGCCTCGTCGAGGAACTCGCGGTCGGTGCTCTCCACGTAGGCGACCTCCGGGGTGCACACGACCAGGCCCAGACGCCGGTCCGTCCCGCGCACTGCGGCGATGCACTGCTGCACCGTGTCGCCGGACAGGGGAGAGGTGGCGACGACCTCACCGTCGTGCACGACCACGGTGCCGTTCTCGGCGAGGTAGGTGCGGATGCCGCGGTCGCCGAACATGTCGTGCAGGGTGGCGTACTGGCGTCCGGACGCGGGCACCACCACGATGTCGCGCTGCTGCATCACCGGCAGCAGGTCCCAAAATGCCTCGGGGACGGTGCCGTCCTCGCGCAGCAGGGTGCCGTCCATGTCGAGGACGACGAGGCGGAGGTCGGGGGTCGCGGCGAGTTCGGTCCAGGGGCGCGTGGTGGTGTCGGTCATGGGCACCATGGTTTCACATGACCCCTGCGCACCGGGCACAGCAGGTGCCCGCAATCAGTGGCAGGATCCTTCTGTGATCCGCAGGGAGGGCGTCACGGACCCGGTAACCGACGGCGAGGATGGCATCCAGGTTGTAGTGGGTGACGTCCCGGCGGATGGTCCGGTCGCCCTCAGATCGAACTGTTTGGAGTTTTCTAACAGTTCGATCACTGGTCAGCGACACTTTCTCGAGGATGTTCTTGAAGTGAGCGCTGATCGTAGGAACGCTCACCCCGAACATTTGGGCAACCTGCGCCTGGGTCATCCAGACCGTCTCGCCGACGCCGACCGCATGGTTTCACATGAAACATCGCCGCGCGGCCACGCACCTCACAGCTGATCCGGGGTCTCCGGCGACTCCCGCCGCGCCGCGGCGCCCAGTGCGGTACGGAACACTCGCACCCCGGGATGGTCGGCGTAGCCTTCGCGCACCGCGGTGAAGAGCTGGCGGTGCGGCGAGCCGGGCATCGCCAACGCCTGGGTGTGGTCCAGGTGCGGGCCGGCCAGCATCGCCGGGATCACCGTGACCCCGTGCCCGGTGCGCGCCATGTGCGCGCGCAGGATCGGGTCGGCGGTCTCACACTTCACCCGCGGTTCCACCCCGGCTTCGCGTAGGACGGTCCGCTCCCAGCGTCCCTGCGGCATCGTCGCCGGCTCCAGGATCCACGGGTATTCGGCGAGGTCCGCCAGTCCGTCCAGCTCCTCGGCGGGCACGGCCCACCGGCCGGTGGTGGGCAGGACCAGCAGCATCGGGTCGGCGAAGAGTTCTTCGCGGTGCAGGCCGGGGCGCACCGGTTCGGGCTGGCCGGGGAACTCGTCGTCGATGACCACGTCGTAGGAGTGCGCCGCCAGGCCCTCGAAGGCCTCGGCGACCTCCCGGTGGTAGACCTCCACGTTCAGCGCGGGATGACGCTTCTCCAGCATGGTCAGTGCCGTCGGCAGGATCGTGGCCAGCGCGGACTGGAAACTTGTGACACGTAGCGTGCCCTCTGCCCCCGGGCGTGCGGACGCCAGTTCCGCCTCCGCGGAGTCCAGGATCGTGAGCACCTCTTCGGTGCGCGCCACGAGACGCAACGCCGCGCCGGTGAGCCGGACGCCGCGTCCCACGGTCTCCAGCAGCGGCACCCCGGCCTCGCGTTCCAGCTGACTGAGCTGGTGCGAGACCGCGGACGGCGAGTAGTGCATCTCGCGGGCCACCGCGGCCAGGGTGCCGCGCTGGTGCACCTCGCGCAGCAGGGTCAGTCGTTGAATGTTGAGCACAATTCACCATTATCGTTCAGATACCTGAGATAGACGAACCATTGGTGCGGGCCCCACAATGAGAGCCATGAGCATCACCCGTTCCTCCGCACTCGTCCTGGCGTCCTGCGCATCCCTGCAGTTCGGCGCCGCGACGGCCGTCGGACTCTTCGACACCCTCGGTACCTGGGGCGTGACCTTCCTGCGCCTCACCATCGCCGGTGCCCTGCTGCTGGTCGTCGCGCGACCGGCGTTGCGCGCCTGGAACGCCGGCGACTGGCGCGCCGTCGCCTTCTTCGCGGTGATGATGGCCGGGATGAACGGGTTCTTCTACGCCTCCCTCGACCGCATCCCGATGAGCGCGGCGGTCGCCGTCGAGTTCATCGGCCCGCTGGTCTACGCCGGGCTCACCTCCCGACGACGCGGCGACCTCGTGTGGGTCGGCCTCGCCGCCGCCGGCATGGCCGTGCTCGGGTTCGAGGCCCTGTCGGACGCCGCGCTCGACCCGGTCGGCATGCTGCTCGCGCTGATCGCCGGGGTGTTCTGGGTCGGCTACATCGTCGGCTCCGCCGCCGTGGGCCGGCGCATCCCCGGCACCGGCGGCCTCGCCGTCGCCATGCTCCTCGGCGGCCTCATGCTCGCCCCGGTCGGACGCGCCGGCGTGGAGGGCGTCACCGCCGACCCGTGGCTGATCGTGCCGGCGGTGGTCACCGCCCTGATGGCGTCGGTGATCCCCTACTCCCTGGAGCTCGCCGCGCTGCGCCGCCTGCCGTCGGCCGTCTTCAGCGTGCTGATCAGCCTGGAACCCGCCTTCGCCGCGCTGGCCGGTTTCGTGCTGCTCGACCAGGAGATGACGCCGCTGCGGGCGGTGACCATCGTGCTGGTGATCTCCGCCTCCGTGGGCATCACGTGGTCGGCGCAGCGTCGTGAGAACCGGTCGGCCCAGGCGACACAGCCTGGGCGGTCGAGGCAGGAAGAGCGCGTGCGACGGCCACGGCTGCGTCGTCGAACACCATCTCCTCAGTGAGGTCCCCGCGCGCCAGCTCCGGCCATTCGCGCAGGTAGTCCTGCCGGTACAGCCACGGTGACCGGTCACCCTGGCGCGGGGTCACGTGCTGCGAGCGTTTGATGTAGCCCGCGTCGAACTCCAGCAACGCCCGACGCTCCACGTCCGACCCTGGGAACACCGGCGCGGCCAACGACTCACCCCGGTTGACCATGTGGTGCCACAGCCGCACCATGTAGCGGGCCGTGAGGTCCGCCCGCGTGGTCCACGACTGGTTGAGGTAGCCGACCGTGAAACTGAGGTTCGGCAGGCCCGAGATGAGCACACCCCGGTAGGCCACGGTGTCCGGCAGTCCCACGGGCGCGTCGTCCACGGTGAGTTCCGCGCCGCCGAACAACTGCAGCTGCAGCCCCGTCGCCGCGATCACCGTGTCCGCCTCCAGCACCGTGCCGTCCTGCAGGCGCACGCCCTGCGGTACCAGACGGTCGATCGTGGCGGTGACGACCTTCGCCCCGCCGTCCTTGATCGCGGCGAAGATGTCGCCACCCGGGGCCTTGCACACCCGCTGCGCCCACGGACGGTACGGCGGGGTGAAGTCCCGGCGGATCTGTGAGGGGGAGAGCCACCGCAGCTGCAGGGCGTGCAGGAACCCGCTGAACAGGAACGGCGTGCCCTTGGCGAGGTACCACTGCACCATGTCGCGGGTGATGTGGTTGGCGCGGGCGACCTTGTACGCGAGACGCTTGTTCGGGATCAGCGACGCCCAGATGGTGGTGATGGTGTCGAACCGGGGCAGCGCGGCGACCCACGTCGGCGTGCGCTGCAGCATCGTCACGTCCGCACCCTTCTGCGCCAGCGCCGGCAGCAGGGTGACCGCCGTGGCACCGGAACCGATGATCACGATGCGGCGTCCGGCGACGTCGCCCTGCTCCTCCGGACGCCACTGCTGGGCGTGCACGAGCTGCCCGTCGAAGTCCTCCTCGCCGTCGAAGTGCGGCTGGAACCCCGCCCGGTGGTCGTAGTACCCGCAGGCCAGGTGCAGACGCCGCGTGCGGGTGAGCGTCTCGGCACGGTCGGCGTCCGTGGCGTCCGACCGGTCGTCGGGGCCGTGACGCCACGCGCGCACCGTGGTGACCTCCCAGTGCGGACCGTGGGCCTCGGCCGCGGGTCCGGTGGTGACGAAGTTGGCCCGCTTCACCCAGGTGCGCAGCTGGATACGCTGCAGCACGCCGTCGTCGCGGGCGGCGTCGCGCAGGTACTCGCGGATGTCCGCGCCCTCGCCGAGCGTGCCCTTGTGCGGCCAGTGCCGGTACGGCAGGCCGAAGCTCGCCATGTCCGAGTCGGAGCGGATGCCCGGGTAGGTGAAGGTGTTCCAGGTGCCGCCGAGGTCGTCGTTGGAGTCGACGATCCGCCAGTTCCAGCCGGGGAACTCGTCGACGACGTGGTGGGCGAGGTCGATGCCGGCGACACCTGCCCCCACGATGAGCAGGTCGAGAACGGTGGAGTCGGTGGTGCCGGTGGGCTCGGTGGGCTCGGTGGTGGTCATGTCAGTCACCCTACTGGCTGACTATCGTCTCCGGAACCAAATCTTCTGCATCGGACGGGCCCGCCGGGACGCGGAAAACCCCCGGACGTAACGTCCGGGGGTTCACGCGGGGTCAGGGGAGACTACAGGCGGTGCTTTCCGCCGTCGTCCTCCGGATCCTCCGGGTTGGCGTCCTTGGCATCCTTGGCGTCCTTCTTGTCCGCCTTCGGGGCGCCGGGAGCACCGGGAGCGCTGGGGGCCGCGGGCGCGTTCTTCTTCGCCTGCTTCTTGTCGGCCTCCTTCTTCACGTCCTCGGCCTTCTCCTGGACCTTGTCCTTGGCCTCCTCGGCCTTGTCGGCGACCTTGTCGGCAGCCTCCTTGGCCTTCTCCGGGGCCTTCTCGGCAGCCTCGTCAGCCTTCTCCTCGGCCTTGGCCGCGGCGGCCTTCGGCTTCGCGGCGGCACCGGTGGCGGGGGCACCGTTGGTGCGCGGGGTCTTCGCCGGGGCGGACGGGGCGGCCGAGCCGCTGCCCTTGGCCTTCTGCGCGACGAACGCGACGGCGGCGGCGATGATCGCCAGCAGCAGGATGTTGCGTCCCGTGTGCTTCTTGCGGTTCGCCTTGGCGGCCTTCTTCAGCTCCTTGGCACGGACCTTCTCGGCCTTCTTCGAGGCGGTCTTCTTGATCTTGCGCTGCGAACGGGAGAGCTGCTTGTTGGCGGTCTTCGCATTCTTCTGGGCGAACTTCTTCGCCTTCTTCGCCTGCTTGGACGCCTGCTTACGGCCCTTGGCACCCTCCTTCTTCGCGGTCTCGCCGACCTCGGAGGCCACCTCGGACGCCTGCGACCAGGCGCTCTCCAGGGACTTGCGGGCGGAGTTGCCGGCCTTGTCGGCCTTCTTCTTCGCCGCCTTCAGGTCCTTGCCGTGGTTCTTCTTGAGCTGCTTCTTCGACTTCTTGGCGGTCTCCTTCGCCGACTTCTCGGCGTCCTTGCCCGCCTTGCGGCCGGCCTCGACACCGGTGGCGGCCAGGGCCGCACCGGCCTTGCCGAGGTGGTTGGCGCGGTCGCGTGCGTCGTCGAGGGCGTCGCTCACGGCGTCCGACTCGAGGAATGCGGAACCGCGCTCCTGCGCCTGGGAGAACAGCTCGCCGCCGCGCTCGGCGGCGGTGCGGCCCCAGCGGGTGACGGTGTCGGTGAGGTCGGCGTCCGGCGCGTGACGCACCTGGTCGGCCAGGGCGTTCGCCCGGTCACCGGCGGCCGAGGTGACCGCGGAGACCCGCTTCTCCACGAAGTCGCGCGGGGACTCGTTGCGGCCCGCGGCCTTCTTGGCGACCTTGTGCTGACGCTTCAGTGCCTTGGCCTGGGTCTTGTCCGCCTTCGCACGACGCTTGTCAGCCTTCGAGGAGATCTTGTCGGCCTTCTTGGTGGCCTTCGACGCCTTCTTGCTGAGCTTCTCGGCCTTGCTGTCCTTCAGGGTGTCGAGAGCGCTCTCGGCCTCCTGTACGGCCTGGTCGAGGCCCTGCGTGGTGTCGTTCTTCGTGGCGTTGCTCACCGTAATTCCTTTCGAGGCGGTATTGCTGTCATCTTTGTCGGACGTCGGGGAGGCCGGCTGCCGTGCCGCCCGGTTCTCGGCGAGGAGCTGCTCCACGATCAACCGGTGGTGGCCCGGGGCCGAGGACAGGTCCTGCGGTCCCCGTGCACGTGCCCCGCTCCCGGCACGGGGCCGCAGAGCGTAGAGGCCGGAGACGTCGCGGACGTCCCCCTTCTTGCGCCTGCCGTCGCCGCCGAGACTCGACGAGACCTGCCGGGCGGCACGTAGCGCGGTGAACGCGGTGTTGGGGTCCATGGACCGTGCATCTCCTTCAACATCCTCGGCGGACCGGCCGGTAGTCGGTCACTTCTCTGGCACTTCACTAACGGTTCTTCTGTCGACACAAAATGGGTCGTCATCCAACGATAACCAAATCTGTCCCCGAGGGTAGTCGGAATCGGGCGATCAGGGGTGCCCGCCCGGCGTCCGGTAGCCTTGCCCCCATGACCGTTCAGAAAACCGCGACAGCGACCCTGCACACCAACCACGGCGACATCGTCATCGACCTCTTCGGTGACCAGTCCCCGGCCACCGTGAACAACTTCGTCGGCCTGGCCACCGGCGACAAGGAGAAGGCCCCCTACACCACGGAGAACGCCTCCGGCAGCACCGAGGGCCCCTTCTTCGACGGCGCGATCTTCCACCGCATCATCGACGGCTTCATGGTCCAGGGCGGCGACCCGACCGGCACCGGCCGTGGCGGCCCCGGCTACGAGTTCGCCAACGAGAACCACCCGGAGCTCCAGTTCGACCGTCCGTTCCTCGTCGCCATGGCGAACGCCGGCCGCGACACCAACGGCTCCCAGTTCTTCATCACCGTCGGTGCCCACCCGCACCTCAACGGCGGCTACACCATCTTCGGTGAGGTCACCGACAAGGAGTCCCAGAAGCTGGTCGCCAAGATCTCCCGCGTCTCCACCAACCGCATGGACCGTCCGGACGAGGACGTCGTCATCGAGTCCGTGGACGTGGCCTGATCCTCCGCAGATTCTTCACCGGTGCCCCCGCCACGGCAGGCCTGATCCTGGCCTGCCTGGTGGTCTACGTGGTCACCGGACTCGACAGCGGGAGCCTGGCGCGTCCCGCGTCGGCCCAGGGCGTGGCGTGGGACCTCATGGTCGACCCGCACGCCATCACCGCCGACGGTGAGTGGTGGCGTCTGCTCACCGGGGCATTCGTTCACCTGGACCCGGGCCATCTGCTGATGAACATGCTGCTCATCGGTCTGATCGGCCGGGAGCTGGAGCGTGCCTACGGCACGCTCACCATGGTGGTGTCAATGGTGCTCTGCGCCGTCGGAGGCGGGCTGGCCGTGATGTGGCTCCAGCCCGACAGCCTCGTCGGAGGGGCGTCGACCATCGGCTACGGCATGTTCGCCATGCTGGTGGGACTGTCCCTGGAGCGCAGGACGGACGTGCGCGCACCGTTGGTGCTCATCGTCGTCAACCTGCTGTACTCGGTGACCGCGGGCGGGGTCTCCCTGCCCGGTCACCTCGGTGGCCTGGCCGCCGGTGCGCTCGTCGCGGTCGTGCTGACCGTGGTGCGCCGGGGCCGTGGCGGCCGGTCGGACCGGGCTACTTCCAGCCCATGGTCATCAACAGACCCACGATGAACAGGCCGAAGCCGATCAGGTAGTTCCAGGCGTTGAGCTCCGCCATGAAGGGGATGTGCGGGCCGGCGATGTAGTTGACGACCAGCCAGGCCAGGCCCAGCAGCATCAGGCCGAGCATCACGACGATGTACCAGCGCGGCGTGCCGGTCGCGTTCAGCTTGACCGGTGTGCGGCGGTCGGCGGCCGAGGAGCCGACGGCGCCGTTGTACTCCGGTGAATCGGAGATCCGAGACTTCGGCATGTGTATCCCTCACTGACATGGTGACGTGTTCGAACTGAACCAACCCTACCAGCACGAACCCCGGATTCCCCCACGGGTTAGGATGAGCGTCATGCGCATCCTCGTCATCGACAACTACGACAGTTTCGTCTACAACCTGGTGCAGTACCTCGGGGAACTCGGCGAGGACTGCACCGTGTGGCGCAACGATGCCGGGCAGCTCGGCACGTCGGACGGTGACCTGGTCGGTGCGCTGGAGTCCTTCGACGCCGTCCTGGTCTCCCCGGGGCCCGGGGACCCGACCTCGGCGGGCCGCACGCTGGAGGTCATCGCGCATTGCGCCGCGCACCGCGTCCCCCTGCTCGGCGTGTGCCTGGGACACCAGGCGCTGGCCCAGCACTTCGGCGCGTCCGTGGTGCGCGCCGACGAGATCTTCCACGGCAAGACCAGCCCCGTCACCCACGACGGCACCGGGGTCCTCGCCGGGATCCCCAGCCCGTTCACCGTGGCCCGCTACCACTCGTTGACGGTCGACCCGGCGACGGTGCCGGACGACCTGGTGGTCACCGGGCGTGTGGCGTCCGGCATGATCATGGCGATGCGCCACGCGACCCTGCCGATGCACTCCGTGCAGTTCCACCCGGAGTCGGTGATGACCGGCAATGGGCACCGCATCCTCGCCAACTGGCTGTCGGACGCAGGACGGCCCGTCGACGAGGCCGAGCTGGCGCGTCTGGCCGAACGCCACGCCGCCACGCTCGCCGGGGCGACCGCCACCGGCGTGTAGCCGTCCCCGGCACGACAGAACCCGGCACCCACGTGGGTGCCGGGTTCTCGCGTCGGGTCATGCAGGGTTCACACCCGGCCCTAGGGCGTGTTGCTAAAGGGTGCTGACTTCATCCAGTCCAACGTCGCCGC
>JAKDIS010000122.1 GCA_030450335.1 Corynebacterium sp.
ACCCGTCCCGGAAGCGGCCACGGTGGCGGGGACGGGACGGGCGGACGGCTCAGGCCACGCGGACGATGAGCTCGACCTCGACCGGGCTCCCCAGCGGGAGCTCGGCGACGCCGACGGCACTGCGGGCGTGCGCCCCGGCGTCGCCGAAGACCTCGCCGAGGAGTTCGGACGCACCGTTGACGACGGCGGGCTGTCCGCCGAATCCGGCGGCCGAGGCGACGAAGCCGACGACCTTGACGACCTGCACGACGTTGTCGATGCCGACGAGGTCGTGGACGGCGGCCAGGGCGTTGAGCGTGGCGGTGCGGGCGTACGCCGCAGCGTCCTCGGGGGACACCGCGGCATCCTCGGCACCCACGGAGCCGGTCACGGGCAACCGGCCGTCGACGAAGGGCAGCTGGCCGGAGGTGAACACGAGGTCACCGGTGCGCACGGCGGGCACGTAGTCCGCGACCGGCGCGGCGACCGGGGGGAGGGTGAGACCGAGCTCACCGAGCCGGGCGGAGACGCGGCCCCCGTCGACCGGCACTACTTCTCCCGCTTCAGGTAGGCGACGTGCTGCTCACCGGTCGGGCCGGGGAGGACCGAGACGAGTTCCCAGCCGTCCTCACCCCAGTTGTCGAGGATCTGCTTGGTGGCGTGGGTCAGGAGCGGAACGGTGACGTATTCCCATTGAGTCATGTCGACGAGTATACAAATGTCCCGGCTCAGGCCTGGGACGCCTCGAGCTGGCCGGCGAAGAAGTCGGCCCAGCTCTCGACCTCGGGGTGCTTGCGCAGCAGGGCACGGCGCTGACGCTCGGTCATGCCGCCCCACACGCCGAACTCCACGTCGTTGTCGAGGGCGTCCGCACGGCACTGGAGCACGACCGGGCAGTGGCGGCAGATGGCCACGGCCTTGCGCTGCGCGGCCCCCCGGACGAACAGCTCCTCGGGGTCGATGTTGCGGCAGTGCGCCTGGGTGATCCATTCGCCACGGTTGTTGAAGGACTCGCGGGTGGTGACCTGCCCGGCCGTGCGGTGCAGCACACCCTGGCTGCCGCTGCGAACATCGGGGGCTGCGGCGGCCTCAACGTCGGTGGAGGTGTCGGGGCGTTGGAGTGAAGCGGTCATGATGTCCTTCCGCTGTGGATGGTGGCCGGGGGGTTGATGATCCCCGGCTCCGGAGATCTGACCCCGGAAGTGATCATCAGCAAACTGGGTGTAAGTGTATTCACACAGATTTAGAAGTGTCGAATCGCACATATGCCGAGAACCTGTGCGGCACGTCACCGGGCGCCCGCGACGAGGGTCCGGGCCATGCCCACGCGGTCCGTCGCGCCGTCCGGCCCGCCACTGCTCCACCACGGGCCCCGCCACAGTGCCTTCTCACCCACCCACGGCACACTCGGCGCCGTCGCGCAGCGGAATGGAATGATCGCCACAGAAGATGTGCTGGTCATCACACTACGGCACCACAATGACGGTACAATGTGATGTCCGTCACCACTTGACCGTTCCCTCGCCACCCGGCCACGGTCGCTGCTACCGACGGCCCCGGCGACGCGCCGCCGGCGCCTCACCGCCGCCCCTCCGAAACCCCGCACACGACCTCCGCGGAACGTCCGACGGCGCAGCCCTGCGCCACCCCCGCACGCTCCCCCTGCCGGGGACCGATCGGCGATACCGGCACGGGCTCCCCATCACAGGGGCCATCCGATACGCTGCTGTGTGTGACTTACCTCAAGAGCGCAGCCACACTCGTCCTCGCCGTCGTGATGGTGGGCGCACTCACCGCCTTCGCCGTCGTCCCACTGGTCGGCGGCGCGGGCCTGGTGGTCAACGCCGGCTCGGACACCGTCGACAGCGACCTCGCCGACATCGACGACAACGAGTCGCTGCCGGAGGTCAGCACCGTCACCGACCGTGAGGGCAACACGCTGGCCACCCTCTACGACCAGCGCCGCTACTCCGTCGGGGCGGACGAGATCTCCGACACCATGAAGGACGCCATCGTCGCCATCGAGGACCGTCGCTTCTACGAGCACGACGGGGTGGACGTGCGGGGCACCCTGCGCGCCCTGGCCGCGAACTTCTCCAGCGGCGGGGTCGAGCAGGGTGCCTCCACCATCGACCAGCAGTACATCAAGAACTACCTGCTGCTCATCGACGCCGCGGACGACGAGGAACGCGCCGCCGCCACCGAGACCTCGGCGTCGCGCAAGCTGCGCGAGATGAAGATGGCCACCGACCTGGAGAAGCGCTACTCCAAGGACGAGATCCTCACCCGGTACCTCAACCTCATCTCCTTCGGTAACGGCGCCTACGGCATCGAGGCCGCCGCGCGCACCTACTTCTCCACCACCGCCGACCAGCTCACCGTGCCGCAGTCCGCCCTGCTGGCCGGCATGGTGCAGTCCACCAGCGCCCACGACCCGTGGACGAACCCGGAGAGCGCCCAGGCCCGGCGCGACGCCGTGCTCAACTCCATGGTGGAGACCGGCGCCCTGGGTCCCGCCGAGCGCGACCGCTACGTGGCCGAACCCCTCGGCGTGAACGAGAGCCCCGTGGGCCAGGCGAACGGCTGCATCGGCGCGGACAACGCCGGTTTCTTCTGCGACTACGTGCTGTCGTACCTGGAGAACCACGACCTGGACACCGCCGAGCTCGCCCGTGGCGGCTACACGGTGCGCACCACCCTGGACCCGGCAGCGCAGGAGACGGCCGTGAACGCGGTACGCGCCCAGGCCGACCCGTCCACCCCGGGTGTGTCGCTGACCTCCAACTTCATCGCACCGACGGACGACGCCCACGAGGTCGTCGCCATGGCGTCCTCGCGTACCTACGGGCTCGACGCGGACGTCAGCGAGACCGTCCTGCCGGTGACCCACACCTCCGAGGGCAACGGCGCCGGCAGCGTGTTCAAGATCTTCGCCGCCGCGGCCGCCATGGAGAACGGCATGGGCCTGAACACCAGCCTCGACGTTCCCAACCGCATCGAGGTCTCCGGCATGGGCAGCGGCGGTGCGGAAGGATGCCCGGCCAACCGCTACTGCGTGGAGAACGCCGGCGACTTCAAGTCGAAGATGAGCCTGCGCGAGGCACTGGCCACCAGCCCCAACACCCCCTTCGTGGCCATGGCGGAGAAGCTCGGCACCGAGCGGATGACCGACATCGCCGTGGACCTGGGCCTGCGCTCCTACGGCGAGGCGGGCTCCTACGACGGCGAGCAGTCCGTGGCCGACTTCATCAAGGACAGCAACCTGGGCTCCTTCGTGCTGGGCCCGCTGGAGGTCAACCCCCTGGAGCTGGCGAACGTCTCCGCCAGCCTCGCCGACCACGGCCGCTGGTGCGAGCCCTCCCCCGTCCTGTCGGTCACCGACCACGACGGGCAGGACGTGGCGCTGGACACCCCGGACTGCGAGCAGGCGCTCTCCTCCGGTGTGGCGGACGCCCTGGCCAACGGCATGGGCGGGGACGTCGCGGACGGCACCGCGTCCGGCGCGGCCGACGCGTCCGGCTGGGGCGGGCCGATCTCGGCGAAGACCGGCACCACCGAGACCAGCCTGTCGGCGGCCTTCCTGGGCTTCACCCCGGGCCTGGCGGGCGCGACGTACGCCTTCAACGACGGCTCGCAGGCCTCCCCACTGTGCACCGGGCCGCTGCGCCAGTGCGGCGAGGGCAACCTCTACGGCGGCAACGAGCCGGCGCGGGCGTTCTTCACCGCGGCGAACTCCATGGTCGGAAGCTACGGCGGTGCGGGCCTGCCCTCCTACAACCGTGACTACGACCGCGGCAACCCCGCGCGCTACCGCAGTGCGGCGAACGACACGGCGACGGGCGGTGCGTCCGGAACAGGATCGTCCGGGACGGCCACCCGTGAGACCGGCTGGGACATGACCCTCGACGAGTTCGACTAGGCCACGTCCCACCCGCCGTTACACTGGGCAGGGTGACTAGCCGAGACCTCCCAGACAACAGTTCCGCACGCGCCCGCGGCGTCCTCTCCTCCGCCCTGCGCGCCACCGGCGCACTCGCCGCGCTCGGCGTGGCCACGGCGGCCGCCGCCGTCGTCGAGACCCGCGCCTTCGTCCTGCACGAGGTGACCGTGCCCGCGCTCGAGCCGGGCACGCTGCCGGAGGGGCAGGACGACTTCAGGATCCTGCACGTCTCCGACCTGCACATGCTCGCCGACCAGAAGATCAAGCAGGGCTGGGTCGCCTCGCTCGACGCCCTGGAACCCGACCTGGTGGTCAACACCGGCGACAACCTCGGCGAGGAACAGGCTGTGCCGGGCGTCCTGCGTGCGCTGGGTCCGCTGCTGCGCCGTCCGGGTGTGTTCATCTTCGGCAGCAACGACTACTACGCGCCGCACCCGGTGAACCCCTTCAACTACCTGCTGGGCAAGCGCAACAAGCCCAGCGACGTGGAGCTGCCGTGGCGCGGCATGCGCGCCGCCTTCGTGGAGCACGGTTGGGAGGACGCCACCCACCGGCGCGTGGACTTCGCCACCTCCGGGGTGAAGCTCGCCGTGGGCGGTGTGGACGACCCGCACCTCGACCGGGACGACTACGGGGCCCTCGGCGGCCCGCCGAACCCCGAGGCCGACCTGGCGATCGGCCTGGCGCACTCCCCGGAGCCCCGGGTGCTCGACGAGTTCGCCGCCGACGGCTACCAGCTGATGATGGCCGGGCACACCCACGGCGGTCAGCTGTGTCTGCCCGGCGGGCGGGCGATCGTGACGAACTGCGGGATCGACCGCTCCCGGGTCTCCGGGTTGTCGCGGTGGTCCGAGCGGATGTGGCTGCACGTGACCAACGGGTTGGGGACGTCGAAGTACGTGCCCTTCCGGATGTTCTGCCGCCCGTCGGCGACCCTGGTCCGGGTGGTGGAGCGGGAGTCCTGACGCGACCCGTTGCGCGGCCGTGTGCAGGTGTTTTGCCACGGGGCCGGAAGTCCGTCTATAGTGCTTACCTGTTGCGACACAGAGAAACCCGCGAGGGTTGATCCGTGCCGTTCCAGACCGGGGTATGGCGCAGCTTGGCAGCGCGCTTCGTTCGGGACGAAGAGGTCGTGGGTTCAAATCCCGCTACCCCGACAGCCAGAGGAACACCCTCCGACCTGCAGACGCAGGACGGAGGGTGTTCCTTTTCTTTGCGTGGGATCCGGGTGACCGGCCGCAGGAGGCCACCCTCAGGGGTGTTTCCCGCGTAGGCCGCCACTTCTAGCGTGGAACCGATGACAAGTTTCACCCCGTCCGGCGCGGGCCGCGTCCTGCCGACCGCGCTGCGCTCACGGATCCTGCGTGCCGGGGACGACGCGGAACGCGCCCTGGCGCTCGCCGACGACGTCCGCCGGGCCGTCGGGCTGCAGTCCCCCGGCAACACCCGACGGATGTGGCGCGGCCTGGCGGAGCTCGGCGCGCTGAACCTCACCGCGGCCCGGTGTCTGGGCCCACACCTGGAGGCCCTCGCGATCCTGCAGCAGGCGCGCGAGTTCGACCTGGTCGTCTTCGCCCCGGCGGGGTCGACCTGGGGCGTCTTCACCGACGACTCCGCGGCACAGGTGCACGCCGAGCGGACGCCGACCGGCGGCTGGCTGCTCACCGGAGGAGTGTCCGGGTCCGCGGCGGTGGGTTCGCTGAGCCACGCGCTCGTCAGCGCCCGCACCGACGGAGCGGCACACAGCCTCTTCTCCGTCCGGCTTCACGACGACGGTGTGACCGTCGACGCCCGGGACGGTGGGAGTGTGAGGTTCCTGCGGGCCCACGCGCACGTCGTGGGAGCGCAGGACTGGTACACGTCGCGTCCCGGGCACGCCCTCGCGGCGGCCGGGGAGGCGGCGATGTGGTGGGGCGCGGCCTGTGGCCTCGCGCAGAAGCTGCACCTGCGGCTCGCCCGGCCGACACCGGACGCCATGAACGCCGTGAACAGGACGGACCTGTGGGACCTGGGACGCTGCGACACGGCGCTCTTCGCGGGCGGTGCGGTCCTGGAGCGACTGGCCGGCGTCGTGGACCGCGAAGGTGCCACAGGGGCACCGGAGTGGGCTGAGGCCCTGCGGGTCCGCGGCATCGTCCACGACGCCTGCGAGACGACGCTCTCCTGCGTCCTACGGTCCCTGGACGCTGCCCCGGGGAGCGGTCCGGACGGTGACGACGACGCCCGCGCCCGACAGGTGCGCAACCTGCGGGACGCGCTGCGTACCCACCGTCCCCGGGAGGATCTCGTGACCGTGGGTGCCAGTGCCCTCCAGGGCCTGCCGACGGTCTGGGGCGGACGGTGATGCCCCGCCGCTGAACGACAACACGATTCGAGCGAGTTGCGAGCGAGTGCAGCCAATTGCGGAAGTGTATTGACATATAGACACACCGTTTATTTTGTCATGCCTTTTTCGGTTTATTTATGACCGGAGAGGCCGCGAACGACGGAAAATGCCCGTCACACTTTCGACACAATGACGTACACTGGGAACGAACATTTGTTTCCGACGACCGAAAGGGAGAACCACCGTGGGTCTCGACGACAAGATCAAGAACAAGGCTCAGGACGCCACCGGCAAGGCCAAGGAAGCCGCTGGTGACGTCACCGACAACGACCGTCTCAAGGGAGACGGGAAGACCGACCAGGCGGCGTCCAGTGTCAAGGACGCCGCAGAGAACGCCAAGGACAAGATTTCCGAGGGAATCAACAAGATCACCGGAAACTAGCGGACCGCAGACCCCTGCGCCCCGTCCCGGAACGACGACTCATGAACGGAGAATGACATGGACTCGAATACGCTTATCCTCGCCGCCAGTTCGGCCCCGCCCCTCGGCTTCATCGGCTGGATCATCGTCGGCGGTCTCGCCGGCTGGATCGGCTCGAAGGTCATGGGCACCGACGCCTCCATGGGGATCATCCTCAACATCGTCGTCGGCGTGATCGGCGGCTTCCTCGGTGGCTGGCTGCTGACCCTCTTCGGCGTGGACGTGGCCGGCGGAGGAATCATCTTCAGCTTCATCACGTGCCTCATCGGCGCGGTTATCCTGCTGTGTATCGTGGGACTGGTGACCAAGAAGAGGTTACGTCCCCGGCCCCCGCGGGCCG
>JAKDIS010000123.1 GCA_030450335.1 Corynebacterium sp.
CCCCGCGCACACGAAAACCCCCGCACCACCAAGGTGCAGGGGCCGGACGCGCGGGCCCGGAGAGCAGCGAAGAGCTACCCCGAGAACCCATCGGCCATGGCGATGTCGTGCAACTCCTCCGACACGCGCCCCGCCAGGTTCCGGTCCTCCCACATCATCCGGACCACGGACTCGCTGTCCCCGTCCGGCAGTGACGGCACCCCGCCGACGAGTCCCTCGCGGACATGGCGGAACACCCGGCACTGTGCCTCACGGTGCACGAACGGCACCGGCTCCACGTCGCGGCCGGTGTGGTGCTGCACGTCCGGGATCAGCCCCCAGCAGCTGCGGTAGATGTCGTAGCCCTCGAGCTCCTCCCCGTTGTCGAGGGTCACCGTGTCGGCCACGTGGATCCGGTCGTAGTTCGGCGACTCCGTCCCGTCCACGCACGCGAGCTGCTCCTCGTCGAGGAAGCTCACCCACATCGTGGTCTGCGCCCCGGGCTGCCGGTACGGTGCGGCGGCGATGTAACCCCGGGGGCTGACGTGCGCGGTGAAGGCGGTGGTGGTGTCCGGCACGCACGCCCGGATGAAGGGCACCATCGGCGAGACGCCGTGCGACTCCAGCTTCGTGAGCATCACCCCCGGCGAGGCGTTCGACCCCACCGCCACCACGGGGGTGAGTCCCAGGTCGTCGGCGATGCCGACCATGCCGACCTCACCGGGGAAGTAGCCCTCGGCGGTCAGCGTCCCGGAGGCGGTGGGCCAGGGTCCGGGGTACAGCCACGGTGTGGCGGTCAGGTCGACGTCGAGGCAGGGCGCGTGCTCAGGTGCAGCAGTCATGACAACCTCCACCCTACGCCAACCCTGCTCTCCCGTCCCACCAGTCACAGGATACGATCTGGTACATGCGTACGACGACCCGCCGGGACCAGATCTTCGACGCCGTGGACCGGCTCATCGGCCGGGAGGGGATCACGGCGGTGAGCATGCGCACCGTGGCCGCCGAGGCCGGCGTGTCCCTGCGCCTGGTGCAGTACTACGGCACCGACAAGAACACACTGGTCGCCGCCTCCCTGCAGCGTCTCTCCGACCGCAGCATCCGACGGTGGCGCGAGCGACGCCACCCGGACGACTCCCTGCGCGCGGTCATCGAGGGCTACTTCGCCGCCACCCTGCCCGTCGACGAGGAGACCTGCGCCTTCCACCGCATCAGCGTGTCGATGGAGCTCATGGCCGTCACCGGCACCGAGCCGGCGGCCTCGGCGTACCGCCGTCACCTCGCGGCCACGGGCACGGAGTTCACCGACGCCTGCCTGACCGCCATCCCGGAACTCGGGGAGAACACCGCCGGCAGCATCGTGGACACGGCGATGGCCCTCGGTCACGGCCTCGGCTCCCTGCTGATGGCCGGACGCGTCACCGAGGAGGCTGCGCGCGCCACCGTCGCCGCGATGGTCGCCGACCTGCCGGGCTAGAACAGATTCAGAACCGTTTCAGCAGGTCGTGGGCTTCCTGCGCCATGCGGGCGATGACCTCGCCCGCCGGTTCCTGCTGCCGGACCAGGCCCACGCCCTGCCCCGCGTGGAGCTTCAGGTCGTCGGCGTGGCGTCCGCCCGGGGCGCGGGCGGCGACGAGTTCGGCGTCGTCCACCGTCCGGTCGTCGGCGTAGCGGTCGACGAAGTCGTTGCGCACGGTGCGCGTGGGCCAGGTGGTGGTGTCCCAGCCGACCTGCTCGGCGCGGTCGTAGATGCCGGTCAGCACGGTGTTGCGCGCCGAGGCCGCCACGGCGGCCGCCTTGAGGTCCGTCGAACCCATCGACTCGGGGGACGCCAGCAGCGCCGTGCCGATCCAGGCGGCGTCCGCACCCGCGGCGAGCACGGCGGCCAGGCCTCGTCCGGTGCCGATCCCGCCGGCGACGGCGACGGGCACGCCCGGGGCGTGCGAGGCGGTGTGGTTGAGCACCTGCTGCATCAGCGGCATCGTTCCGATGCGCCCGGTGTGCCCGCCGGCGTCGGTGCCCTGCACGCAGAGCACGTCCACCTCGGACTGCAGGGCCTGGCGCACCTGCGGCATGTCGTTGACCGGCGCGACCACGCTGATCCCCGCGGCGTGCGCCCGCGCCACCCACGGCGACGGGTCGCCGAAGGCCAGGGAGATCACGGTGGGGTTGGCCTCCACCGCGGCGTCGAAGACCTCGTCGGTCAGCGCCCACACCATCAGGCCGATGCCGAAGTTGCCGCCTTCCCCGGCGATCTCGGCCTGCTCCAGGATCCACTCCGGCGACGTCGAGGCCCCCACCCCGATCATGCCGAGCCCGCCGGCCCGGCTCACGGCGGCGGCCAGCTCACCACCGGCACGTCCTGCCATGGGTGCGCCGATGACCGGCAGGTCGATGCCCCACAGTCGGGTCAGCAGCGTGTGCGGTAGCTGTGTCACGGTGGTCCTTCCTTACGTCGCGTTGTTCCCTCCAGGGTAGCCTGGCGGCCATGGACATGACACTGAAGAACGCCAAGGACGTCAACACCGCCGCCGTCACCACCCTCGGCCTGATCGGGGGCTGGGTCAGCGCGCGCGAAACCGGTGTCCGCCCGCTGGGCGGTGTGCTGCTCGCCGCGGCAGGCGTGTACGCCGGACGTACCTGGCTGGCCAAGGGCGGCCCCGCGCTGACCGCCGGGCTGAGCACCGCCTACGTCGCCGGCTTCGGTCTCTCGCACCCGCTGGCCAAGAAGATGGGGGCCTGGCCGGCCGTGCTCACCGTCACCGCCGGCGTCGCCGGTGCGTCCTACCTGCTGGCGGACAGCAAGTAGGCACCCACCGTGTTCTCGGCGAGGGCGCGTAGCTCGTCGAGGTGCGGTTCCACGTCGCCGGTGAAGGTCACCGGGTCGGCGGCCGTGGTCCAGCCGAAACCGGTGGCGATCTTCTCCAGCGCGTTCTCGGCACCGGTGGTGTCGTAGCCACCGCGGATCCAGTAGGAGAAGGGCTTCTCGCGGTCCTGGTTCTCCAGGAACGTGGAGTCGAGGTAGTGCTTCAGCGCGCCGGAGATGTAGCCGAAGTTGGCGCTGGTGCCCAGGATCACCGCGGCGGCGTCGTGGAGTTCGCCGGCGTCGGGTTCCAGCGCCTCGCGTTCGCGCACCTCCAGTTCCTCGTCGAGTTCGCCGGACGCCTCGCGCGCCGCCGCGCGTGCGGCGTCGAGCACGGTGTCGGCGATGGTGCGCAGCTTCCCGGTCGGACTGTGGTGCACGATCAGAAGGTAGGCCATGGACCCCATGATGCACGTATCCTCGGGGACATGACAGGCACGACAGACGACACCTTGAGCACCGTGGTCCTGCGGCACGTCTCCTTCGAGGACGCCGGCACGTGGGAGGAGCTGCTGCAGCCCCGCCACGTCGACGCCGGCGTGGACTTCCCGCCGGGCCCGCTGGAGGCCGACCTGCTGGTCGTCATGGGCGGGCCGGTCAACGCCGAGGACCCCGACTACCCGTACCTCGCCGACGAGATCGAGCTCATCCGCGCCCGTCACGCCGCCGGACGCCCCGTGCTGGGCGTCTGCCTCGGCGCGCAGCTGCTGGCGCTGGCGCTCGGCGGGCGGGTCGTCCCCGCCCCGGAGGGGGTTCCGATGCAGATCGGCTGGTCGCCGGTGACGCTCACCGACGCCGGGGCGTCCGGCCCGTTGCGCGCCCTGGAGGGACTCCCCGTCCTGCACTGGCACGGCGACCGCATCGAACTTCCCGTCGGGCGGGCGGCCGCGGCCGCCGGCGTGGAACGCCTCGCCCACGACGAGGACACCCCGGTGCAGGCCTTCCGCTCCAACCACGCCCTCGGCCTGCAGTTCCACCCGGAGGTCGACCCGGACACCTTCGAGCGGTGGCTCATCGGCCACCACGGCGACCTGCAGGAACAGGGTGTGGACGTCGACGTCCTGCGCAGGGCGACCGCGCAGGAGGGCCCGGGGCTGGTCGAGCCCTCTCGCCGGATGGTGCTGGGCTGGTTACGCACCGTGGGGCTGATCGACTGATTACAGTGGGGAACATGAACTCACCACTGATCCTCCCCTTCAACGGCCGGGTGCCGCGCATCCACGCCTCCGCCTACGTCGCGCCGACGGCGGTGATCATCGGCGACGTGGAGATCGGCGCGGACTCCTCGGTGTTCTACGGCGTGGTCATCCGCGGCGACGTCGGGTCGATCCGTATCGGCGAGCGCACGAACATCCAGGACAACTCCGTGCTGCACGTGGACACGGGGGTCTCCAACGTACTCGGCGACGACGTCACCGTGGGCCACCAGGCGCTGGTACACGGCGCCAGCGTGGGCGACGGCACCCTGATCGGCATGTCGTCCTCCCTGCTCAGCGGGTCCACGGTGGGTGCGGGAACGTTGATCGGCGCCGGGGCGACCGTCCTGGAGGGGCAGGACGTGCCGGACGGCGTCCTCGCCGCCGGGCTGCCGGCGAAGGTGCGCCGCGAGCTCACCGACGAGGAGCGCGCCGGCCTGGTCACCCACGCCGGGCACTACGTGGAGATCGCCCGTGGTCAGGCGTCACCGGGGCAGGCGGTCGACATCGACGAGGTGCGCTTCAGCTGAGCGAACTCAGCAGCTCCGGCAGCCCGACCGCCGCGGTGGTGCGCAGCGACCGGGTCGCCAGCGGTGTCAGGTCGGTGTCCGCCGGACTGATCTCGACGACGGGTACGCCCCGTGCCGCGGCGATGTGCGGCAGTCCGGCCGCGGGGTAGACCACCCCGCTGGTGCCGACGATGACCAGCAGGTCGCAGGTCTCCATGGACTCCTCGGCGGCGGCGAAGGCGTCCTGCGGCAGTGCCTCGCCGAACCAGACGACGCCGGGACGCACGAGGTCACCGCAGGTGGCGCAGTGCGGCGGGTGCAGGCGCGTGGTGGGCTCGGTGGAGGTTTCCTGAGGTGACGGCAGTTCCGGCTCGGGGGCCGGGGCACCGCAGCCGGCGCAACGGAAGTCGAAGAGGCTGCCGTGCAGGTGGGAGACGTCCCGGCTACCGGCGCGTTCGTGCAGGTCGTCGATGTTCTGGGTGGTGACGTGCACCTGCACGCCCGGGACGTCCTGCCAGGCGGCCACCACACGGTGACCGGCGTTCGGGGCGGCGGCGCGGGCCTTCGCCGCCCGCCACAGGTACCACGCCCACATGGCGTCCGCGTCACGCGACCAGGAGTCCACGCTGGCCATGGCCTGCGGGTCGACGTGGCTCCACAGTCCGGTGGTCGCGTCGCGGAAGGTGTCCAGTCCGGAGTCGGCGCTCATGCCGGCACCGGTGAAGACCTCGATGCGTCGGGCGTCACGGACGGTCTGTGCCAGGCTCATGCTCCAAGGGTAGGACGTGTTCTCCGGAGGCGTCCAGGGTCAGCGCCAGCGAGGAGATGTACTGCGTACGTCCGTCCGGGCCGGGCACCGCGGAGGCGAGCATGTCCGGGCGCTCACAGGACTCGCCGGTGACCGCGCAGGTCAGCCGGGCGTCCGAGGGGTTGCCGTCGGCGTCCTCCATGGGCAGGTCGATGCCGTCGGAGTCGCGGCGCAGGTACCAGCGACCCTTCGTGACGACGGCCATGAGCGGGGTGGTGACCACGGCGATGACCGCGGCGAACAACGGGGAGAACGGGGCGACGGTGTGGCCGAAGGCACCGAAGAACATGGCGATCGACACCCCGCCGGACAGCAGCACCGACACGATGCCCACCGGGTTGTAGTCGAAGAGCATGCCGCGGCGGAACTCCGGACGCTTCGGCGAGATCCCCAGCAGGTACTTGTTGACCACGATGTCGGCGGCCACGGTGAAGATCCAGGCGATGGCGAGGTTGGAGTAGAAGCTCAGTACGAAGCTCAGCACGCTGAACATGTTGAACTCCATCAACGCCAGGGAGATCGACACGTTGAGCACCACGAACCACACCCGGCCCGGGTAGCGCTTGGTGGTGCGCGAGTAGATGTTCGTCCAGGCCAGCGAGCCGCAGTAGGCGTTGGTGGTGTTGATCTTGATCTGGGAGATGACCACCAGCACCACCGCGAGGGTCACGGCGAGCCAGCCGGGCATCATCTGGCGGTACTCGGTCATGAACTGGTTGACCGGCTCCACGGCGATGTCGGAGCCCTGCCCCACCACCGAGATCATGTAGACGGCGAGGAAGACGCCGATGATCTGCTTCGTCGCACCGAGCACCACCCAGCCGGGCCCGCCGCAGATCACCGCGGCCCACCAGGAGCGGCGGTTGTCGTCCGTCTTCGGCGGCATGAACCGCAGGTAGTCGATGTTCTCGGCGATCTGCGCGGTCAGTGACAGGCAGACGGCGGCGGCGAGCATCATCGCCGCGAAGGACACCGGCGAGTCGTTCTCACCGGTGTACTCCAGGAAGGTGCCCACCGACGAGGGCTCCTGCACGATGAGCACCACCAGCGGCACGAACATCATCACCAGCCACAGCGGGTTGGTCCAGGAGTGCAGCTTGGACAGCAGCTTCATGCCGAAGATGACCAGCGGGATGATCATCAGCGAGCTGACCGCGTAGCCGGCCCACAGCGGGATGCCGAGGCCGACCTTGAGCCCCTGCGCCATGATCGCGCCCTCGGTGGCGAAGAGGATGAAGGTGAAGGACACGAAGATGAGGTTGGTGATGATCGAACCCTTGTAGCCGAAGCCGGAGCCGCGGGTGATCAGGTCGAGGTCCACGTTGTAGCGCGCGGCGTAGTAGGCCAGCGGGGCACTGGACACGAAGATCAGCACGGCGGCGATGAGGATGCCGCCGACGGCGTTGGTGGTGCCGTGCTCCACGCCGATGGCCGCGCCGATGGAGAAGTCCGCGAGGTAGGCGATGCCGCCGAGGGCACTGGCCGCGACGGCCGCCGGCGTCCACTTGCGGTAGTGCCGCGGGGCGAAGCGCAGCGAGAAGTCCTCGGTGCCGACGGGACTCGACGGGGTCTGTACCGACTGGGAGGCGGGTGCCTCCGCGGTGGTGGGTGTGGTCACTGTCTGGGTCATGGGACAGGACGCTACGGTCGCCGTTTTTCCGGCACCCTCCCCGTGGCGTTTCGTCGAGGTTACGGTTGCGGC
>JAKDIS010000019.1 GCA_030450335.1 Corynebacterium sp.
TCCGGCCGACCCGTCCGCTCCCCCGGCCCCGCTGGCCGGGCTGCGCGTGGACATCGTGTCCGCCTGCCAGGGCGCCGACCCCGCCGCGATCGACGCCGCGGTGTCCGCCGGGGCGCACGGCGTGGTCGTGCAGGCCTTCGGGTCCGGCAACATCGGGGTGCTCGCCGACGGTGCCCACCGGGCCGTCGAGGCCGGCGTCCCCGTCGTCGTCGCCAGCCGTGTGGCGTCCGGCGGGGTGCAGCTGGTCTACGGCGGCGCCGGCGGAGGACGCTCCCTCGCCCGTGCCGGGGTGCGCTCCGGCGGAGAACTCACCGCCGCGCAGGCGCGCATGGAACTGCTGTGCGAACTGGCCGTCCGCCGTGCCGGCTGACTAACGGAGACTGTCCAGCGGGTCCGCCGCACTGAGCTCCGGGTCGTCGACGGCGAAGGTGCGCGCCCTGCCCGGCCCGGTGGAGCGGGTCTCGAAACGCACGCTCACCACCCCCGCGCCCGTGCCCTGCACCCAACCGTGGCCGAACTCGGGGTGGTGCACGTCCGCAGAGGGACGCCAGGAGGTGACGGTGGCCTCAGGTTCCGGCTCGGGTTCGGGCGCCGGCTCGGTCTCTGTCTCGGTCTCCGGTTCCACGGCGACCATGCCGGGCTCCGGGAAAAGCACGGCCTGGCGTTCCTCCGTCAGCCCGGACAGGCTCACCCCCACCAGCCGCACCGCGCCGGACACCTCGGGCCGCGGGACCACCGAGCGGGCCGCGGCGAGGATCTCGTCGAGGTCGTCGGTCGGGGTGACCAGCGTGGTCGAGCGCGTGTGGGCCTTGAAGTCTGCGGTCCGGGTCTTCACCGTCACCGTACGGGCCGCCCGACCGTCCCCGAGCAGTCGACGACGCGCCGCGGTGGCCGCCAGCACCAGCACCGGGTCGACCTCCACCGTGGTCACCGCGTCGACCTCCAGGGTGCGCTCCGCGGACACCTGCTTCGACCGCGCCCGCGGTGCCACCGGGCGGGTGTCCGCACCACGGGCGTAGCCGAGGACCTGCAGACCCACCGAGCCGAGCAGGCCCTTGACGTCCACGTCGTCCATCGCGGTGAATGCGCCGATGGTGGTGACGCCGACGTCGGCCAGCTTGCCCTGGGCCACCGGGCCGATACCCCACAACTCCCCGACCGGACGGGGGCCGAAGACCTCCCCGCGACGATCGGCACCCACCACCGTCACCCCGTGCGGCTTGGCGAGGTCGGAGGCCATCTTCGCGTCCAGCTTCGTGGTGGCCACACCGATCGAGCAGGGCAGGCCGATCTCGGCGTCGACACGCTCCTGCAGAACGCGGGCCCACCGTTCGACCTCCGCGGCGTCCAGCCCGACCAGCGACTCCGGCTCCACGAACCCCTCGTCCACGCTGAGCTGCTCGACGGTGTCCTCCTCGCGCCCGAGGAGCTCGAAGACCTGGGCGGAGACGGTGGAGTACACGCTGAAGCGCGGGGACACGACCACGGCCTTGCCGCGGCACAGGCGCACGGCCTGCTGCATCGGCATGGCCGACCGGGCCCCGTACACCCGCGACTCATAGGACGCACCGGCCACGACGCCCCGGCCGGAGGCACCGCCGACGAGGACGGGGCGTCCGGCGAGCGTCGGACGGGTCAACTGCTCCACGGAGGCGAAGAACGCGTCCATGTCGAGGTGGACCACCCATCGCTGCGTGGAGTTCATGTCCCCGAGTCTAGTTCCGGGGACCGCCAGCACCGTCAAAAAGGCACCTCCTGAGCCGCGACGCGGGCAGCCTCGACGACCTCGCCGATCCGACGAAGCCTGGCCTCGTTGTGCGCCGCCAGGGTTCGGACCTTGCGGTGCAGACGAGTGTCGAAGTCCAGGACCGCCTCGGCCAACGGGCCGGTCGGGGTGGTCACGTACACGTGGCCGTCCTCCACGCTGGTCCACCAGTCCGAGCCGTCCGGGTTCAGGGTCACGTCGTAGAGTCCGCGGGTCTTGAGGCTGTGGCACCCCGGACACAGCGAGTGCATCGCCCAGGACGCGGTCTTTCCCCCGTCCTCCTCGTCACCGGTCCAGCGGCTCACGTGGTCGATCTGCGACTCCGCGGCGGGCCGGTCGCACCCGGGGAACCGGCACGTGCCGTCCCGCCCGGCGTCCGTGGCGCGCTGGTGGGCCGAGGGCGTGTAGCCGGAGACCTCGCTGTGCCCGGCGACGCACAGCTCGGTGACCCGCTCCATCCAGCGGTCCGTGGCGACCTCGTGCAACCACGTGCTCTCCAGGTGCATCGTGCCGCTGTCCAGGTTGCGGTAGCAGTTCAACGTCACCGACACGTCCCCCGCCCGACCGTGCACCAGGTCGATGAAGGCCTGGGCGCGGGTGCAGTCGCGGGCCGCGGCGACGGCGTCGATGATGCGGATGGCGCCGATGCCCTCGTCGGTGGGCACGGTGACGTGGAAGACCGTCGCCGCGTCCGCACGGGTGTCGACCGAGAAGTCGAGCTGGCACTGCGGCGGCGGAACCTCACCGTGGCCCTCCGGGTCGAGTGGTCGCGCCGAGGGCTGGATCTCCGCGACGACCTCCTGGACGAGACGGCGCAGGGTGACCACCCCGGGTACCGCCTGCCGCGGAACCGTCGGGGTGAGCACACCCATCACGGAACGCTCGACCTCCTCGAGGTGCCCGTCGTCCACGGCGGCGACGGAATCCGCGAGCGCGCGCAGGTGGTCGAAGGAGAACGCGCCGTTCTTCAGCAGCAGGCCGACCCCGTGCATCCTGGTCAGCATCGTCCCGATGTCGCAGTATGCAAGGGCCTTACCCTTCGACACCCCCAACCCCACTGACAGCTTCCGGACGTGGCGGGAGACCTCCATACCCGGCGACGGTGCCGCCTCACGGGCGATGTCGAGCTCCAGGACGTTGATGTCGCGCTTGGCGTTGAACATCACCTCCTGCGCGCTGACCGCCCAGCAGGGTTCGTCGAGGTTCTCCTCCACGTACTCGACGTCGCAGTCGAAGCACAGCTCCTCGTAATCACGTTCGATGACGCTCAGTCCCGTACCGTCCTGCACCATGTCTTTCCCCTCAGATTCATGGAACCGCTCTCGAGAGCAAACACATTATCGATGGTGTGTTCGAGTGTCAAGGTCTCGGGGCGGAGACGTCGAAAACCCCGGACGGCGAACCGTCCGGGGCAGGTCGACGACGCGGCGGGACTACACCTTCGCCACCTCGGCGGTGACCCCGTCGCCCACGTCGTGACTCAGCGTCTCGTCGACGACCACGGTCACGGAGGTCGCGAGCACCTCGCCGGCGATCGCGTCGGCGTGCCGGTCGGCCCACTCCCGCTTGTCCGCCGGCACCGACAGCGTCAGCGTGATCCGGTCGGAGACGTCGAAGCCGGACGCCTTGCGTGCGTCCTGCACACCACGGACGCGGTCAGCGGCCCAGCCCTCGGCCTCCAGCTCGGGGGTGACGGCGGTGTCCAGGACGACCAGGCCGTCGCCGCCCGGGATCTCCGTGGTGTTGTCCGGGTCGACCGCCACCAGCTTGCGGCTGAACTCACCGTCGACCAGCTCGATGCCGTCGGCGGTGACCGTGCCGTCCTCGGCGACCGTGTAGTTGCCGGTCTTCACGGCCTTGATCACGGTCTGGACGTTCTTGCCCAGGCGCGGGCCGGCCACACGTGCGTTGACGACGACCTCGAAACGACCCACGGAAGACACATCGTCGGTCAAGGAGATCTCCTTGACGTTGACCTCGTCGCGGATGATCGACGAGAAGTCCGCCAACGCAGCGGACTCCGGCAGGGCCACGGTCAGCCCCGGCAGGGGCAGGCGGTTGCGCAGCTTGTGCGACTTGCGCAACGACGACGCCGCCGAGCAGACCCCGCGCACGGCGTCCATCGAGGCCACCAGGTCCGCGTCCGCCGGCAGTTCGTCCGCCGACGGCCAGTCGGTCAGGTGCACCGACCGCTCACCGGTCAGACCCCGCCAGATGACCTCCGTGGTCATCGGCAGCAGCGGGGCGGCGATCCGGCACAGCGTCTCCAACACGGTGTAGAGCGTGTTGAAGGCCTCCGGGTGGCCGTCCTCGCCGGAGTCGCCGGCCCAGAACCGGTCACGCGAACGACGCACGTACCAGTTGGTCAGCGCATCGCAGAACTGACGGATCTCGTCGGTCGCCGCAGCGATGTCGGTGGCGTCCAGCGAACCGGTGACCGCCTCGACCGTGTCGTGCAGCTTGGCCAGGATGTAGCGGTCCAGGACGTTCGACGAGGAGGTGTCGTACTGCGCCGGGTTGTGCGCGTACAGCCGCAGGAACGAGTAGGCGTTCCACATCGGCAGCATCGCCTGACGAACACCCTCACGGATACCCTGCTCGGTGACGATCAGGTTGCCGCCGCGCAGGATCGGCGAGCTCATCAGGAACCAGCGCATCGCGTCCGAACCGTCACGGTCGAACACCTCGTTGACGTCCGGGTAGTTGCCCTTCGACTTGGACATCTTCAGTCCGTCGTCGCCGAGCACGATGCCGTGCGAGACGACCTTCGTGAACGCCGGACGGTCGAACAGCGCCGTCGAGAGCACGTGCAGCAGGTAGAACCAGCCACGGGTCTGGCCGATGTACTCCACGATGAAGTCCGCCGGCGAGTGGGAGTCGAACCACTCCTTGTTCTCGAACGGGTAGTGCACCTGCGCGAACGGCATCGACCCGGAGTCGAACCACACGTCCAGCACGTCCGGCACGCGGCGCATCGTGGAGCGGCCCGTCGGGTCGTCGGGGTTCGGGCGGGTCAGCTCGTCGATGTACGGGCGGTGCAGCGACTCGGGACGCACCCCGAAGTCCGCCTCCAGCTCGTCCAGGGAGCCGTAGACGTCGGTGCGCGGGTAGGCGTCGTCGTCGGACACCCACACCGGGATCGGTGAGCCCCAGTAGCGCGAGCGCGAGATGTTCCAGTCCCGCGCGCCCTCCAGCCACTTGCCGAACTGCCCGTCGCGGATGTGCTCCGGGATCCACTCGATCTGCTCGTGGTTGAGCTCCACCATCCGGTCACGGAAGGACGACACGGACACGAACCAGCTCGGCAGCGCCATGTAAATCAGCGGCTCACCGGAGCGCCAGGAGTGCGGGTAGGAGTGCTCGATGGTCTGGTGGCGCACCACCCGGCCGGCGGCCTTGAGGTCCTTGATGATGTCCTTGTTGGCGTCGAAGACCAGCTGGCCCTCGTAGTCCGGCACCAGCGAGGTGAACTTGCCGTCCATGTCCACCGGGACCACCGTGTCGATGCCCTCGGCGTTGCAGGTCAGCATGTCGTCCTCACCGAAGGCCGGCGCCTGGTGGACCACACCGGTACCGTCCTCGGTGGTGACGTAGTCCGCCGCCAGGATCCGGAAGGCACGCTTCTCCCCCAGCTCCGCACGGTCGGCGAAGTAGCCGAAGACCGGCTCGTAGGTCAGCCCCACCAGCTGCGCGCCGGTGAACTCCGCGACGACCTCGGAGTCCTCGCCGAGCTCCGCGGCGTAGGCACCCGCCAGGTCCTTCGCAAGCAGGACGCTGCGTCCGGCGATCGCGTCCGCGCCGTCCTGCGCGGCGGTGACCAGCACGTAGGACACCGACGGGTTGACCGCCAGCGCGAGGTTCGACGGCAGCGTCCACGGGGTCGTCGTCCAGGCCAGGGCGGACGCCTCGGCGAGCGCCGGGTTGGCGGCCAGCGTCTCCACCGCGGCGGTGCCCGGCTGCGCACCGGTGACCGGGAAGGTCACCGTGAGCGTGGGGTCCTGACGCATCTTGTAGGAGTCGTCCAGGCGGGTCTCCTGGTTCGACAGCGGGGTGTGCTCGGCCCACGAGTACGGCAGCACCCGGAAGCCCTGGTAGATCAGGCCCTTGTCGTAGAGGTCCTTGAACGCCCAGATCACCGACTCCATGTAGGTGATGTCCATGGTCTTGTAGCCGTTGTCGAAGTCCACCCACCGGGCCTGCCGGGTGACGTAGTCCTTCCACTCGTCGGCGTAGCGCAGCACCGACGTCGCGCAGTACTCGTTGAACTTCGCCAGGCCCATCTTCTGGATGTCGCCCTTGTCGGTGATGCCGAGCTGCTTCTCCGCCTCCAGCTCCGCCGGAAGGCCGTGGGTGTCCCAGCCGAACACCCGCGGCACGCGGTAGCCGCGCATCGTCTTGTAGCGCGGGACGATGTCCTTGACGTAGCCGGTCAGCAGGTGACCGTAGTGCGGCAGACCGTTGGCGAACGGGGGGCCGTCGTAGAAGATGTACTCGGGGGCGCCCTCACGGTTGTCGAGGGACGCCTGGAAGGTGTCGTCCCGACCCCAGTAGTCCAGGACGTTCTCCTCCATCGTGGGGAAGGAACTGGTGCCGTCCGACATGTCGGTGTGCGGGTACGCTCCGCCTGCGGGGGTGCTCATCGCGGACTCCTCGTAAGTTGGTGTGCTTCTCACGGTCCGCGGGGACGAGAGCCCGGCACAACGACCGGACCACGCGGTACCACCCCGCTTGGGCTCCCCGACGACACCGCCGGACCGGGGAATCCCACTTGTTCCTACGGCTGTGACGTGCCGCGACCACGTCCGGCTCTACTCGGCGCAACCGGGGTGGTTGAACGCCTTTCTTCCGGATCGCTCCCCGGTGATGGCCGGATCAGTGCGAATGAAAGGCCCCGCACGGCGGTGCGGGGCCGGTCATCAATGAAGTATACGTGTCACTGTCTGCGGCGGAGAATCAGGTCCACCACGAAGACGGCCAGGCCGACGACGGCGACCCCGATGCAGACCCACGCCCAGAACGTGGATCCCACGTACAGGGCCACCAGCAGAGCCAGGAACCCCAGGAGGGACATCAGCAGGGACAGTGCGAGCATCTCGGTTGCCGTCCGTCCTCGTCCGTCGTCGTCAGACCCGGGAAGGGCCTTACTTCTCGCCGAAGTCGATGTTGGAGTTCGGGGCCGCGGTGCTGCGGCTGTTGAGCTCCTCCAGCTGCGACTCGAGGAAGGTCTTCAGGCGGGTACGGTACTCCCGCTCGTAGGTACGAAGCTCCTCGATGCGGCTCTCCAGCGCGGACTGCTGCTTCTTCACCGTGGTCATGATCTCGGTGTGCTTGCGCTCCGCGTCCTTCTGCAGCGCGTCGGCCTTCTCCTGCGCCGCGCGGACCTGCGCCTCGGACTGTGCCGTGGCGTCCGAGATCAGGGTCTCGGACTTCTGCGTCGCGTCGGCGACGAGGGTGTCAGCCTTCTGCTGCGCCTCGGCCACCGACTTGCGGGCCTGCTGGTCGGCGTCGGCCAGCTGCTTCTCGGAACGCTTCTGCGCGTCGGAGAGCTGCGAGCTCGCCTTCGTGTTGGCGTCCTCGAGGGTGCGGTTGGCCTCGTTGCGGGCGTCGTCCAGCATGCCCTGCGACTCGGTCTTGGCGTCGCCGGTGAGACGGTCCGCCATCTCCTGGGCCATGCTCAGCACGCGGGCGGCCTGCATGTGGGTGTCCGCGTTGGCGGTACCGGCGGCCGTGGCGGTGTCCGCCGGGGCCTGGGCCTGGGCGGCGGCCGGAGCCTGGTTGGACTGTGCGGAACTGGCGGACTGGGCAGCCTGGGCCTGCGCCGACTCGGCGCGCTTGTCGGCGGCGGCGGCCTTGTCCTCGGCGGCGTTCGCGCGCTTCTCGGCGGCGGCCGTGGCGTCCTGCGCCTTGGCGAGCTCGGCCTCGAGCTCGGACACCCGGGCACGGGCCTCGTCCAGCTCGGCGCTCAGCGCCGAGTCGTCCGACGAACCGGTAGCGGCGGCGGCGACCGGTGCCGCGGCACCGGAGCCGGCCTGGCCGCGCAGGTCGTCGTTCTCGTCCTGCAGCTCGGCCAGCGTGTCTTCGACGAGATCGAGGAACTGGTCAACCTCGTCCTCGTTGTAGCCACGCTTGCCGATCGGCGGCTTGCTGAATGCCACGTTATGAACGTCAGCGGGAGTCAACGGCATCGGTAGTTCCCTTCACAGTCGATGTGTTCCGCCAAGCCTAGTGGGGCCGGACGGTGAGTCGGTCACGATCTTATCAGCGACCACGGTCATGAGGCTTCAGGTTCAACCTCATGTGTAGTCTTTCAGGTCAGTTATACAGCAGGCGTTTTCCCACCTGCAAGAACGCCCCACCCCGCGTCACACACTGTTGGCGATACCCAGCAGCACGGAGGTGAGGATCGAGATGCCGAAGAACAGCACCAGAACCGACACGTCCAGGGCGACCCCGCCCAGACGCAGCGGCGGGATGATGCGACGCAACGGCTTGACCAGGAAGTCGGTCAACACGAAGATCGGCTCGGCGATCAGCGCGAAACGCCGCGACGGCCTCCACTGCCGTGAGAAGGACCGGATCATCTCGATGATCACCCTCGCCAGGAGGATGAACCAGTACAGCCGGAGGAGCAGGGCGATGAAATAGAGAGTGGCAGCCACGGTGTTCTACTGGTCCTCCACCAGCTGGTCGAGCTGGCTCTGGTCTAGGGTCACGGAAGCGGGGATCAGCGCGAAGTTGCGGATACCGCCGAGCTTCTTCAGCGTACCGTCGAGCCCCTTCGCGAGACCAACGGAGAAGTCCAGGACGCGGCTCGCCTCCGACTTCTCCATCGCAGAGAGGTTGAGGACCACGATGTCCCCCGCCTTGAACTCCGTGGCCAGTTCCCCGGCCTGCTGGAAGGAGCTCAGTGCGAGACGCACGACCTGCGGCTCACGCGACTGCGCCGGCGACACCGGGGCCACAGGGGCCACCGGGGTCTCCGCGCGCCGCGGCGTGCGCGGGGCGCGGTAGTCGTAGTCGGAGCGCTCGGACCGCGCAGGACGCTCGGCGCGCTCGGCACGCTCCGTGCGGTCGGGACGCTCGTAGTCGCGGTCCCGGTCACGGTCGTCCTCGCGGTCCTGGTAGCGACCGGAGGAACGGTAGCCGCCGCGGTCCTCCTCGAACTCGTCGCGGTAGTAGGGGTCATCGAAGCTGTCAACGTCACCGAAGCCGAAGAAATCCTTGACCTTCCCGGTGATTCCGTCTGCCATGGTCTGTCTCGCTTTCTCTGGGATGTGTCGTGCGGGGATCGTCTACTGTCGAAATTACCGGGAAGTCCGGTCAGGCGTCGGGAATCCAGATCACGGAGGCTTGGCGGCCCGTGCGCCCCTCCCTCCGGTAGGAGAAGAAGTTCTCCTCGGAGACGGTGCTGCGCGGGTCGGCGTCGACCGAGCGGACACCCTCACCGAGCAGTTGACGGGTGATCCCCGCGCGGATGTCCAGACCCGGGGTTCCGCGTGATGTCGTCGTGCGTGACCCCGGCAGACGCCCCTCGACGTCGGCGGCCATCTCCTCGGGCACCTCGTAGTCCACACCGGCGGCCGCGGCACCGAGCAGGGCGTGGATGCGCGCCGGCACAGCGCCGAGCTCCACCATGCGCCGCAGCGTCGCGGGCACCACGCCGTTGCGCGCGCCCATGCGTCCGGCGTGCACGGCGGCGACCACCCCAGCCTCCTCGTCGGACAGCAGCACCGGCACGCAGTCCGCGGTCAGCACGACCAGGGCCACACCGGGCTCGGCGGTCACCAGGGCGTCGGTGAACTCCACCGGCGCGCCGTCCAGTTCGTCGAGCATCTCCGCGGTGACCACGGTGACGTTCGGCGAGTGGATCTGCTCCATGTACACCATGCGGGACTCGGGCACACCGATCAGCCCGGCGAGCCGGGCACGGTTCGCCGCGACGGACGCCTCGTCGTCGCCGACATGGCCGGCGAGGTTGAAGGAGTCGAAGTCTCCCGTGGACGCACCGCCGTGTCGGTCGGTGACGACCTTGCGGACGCTACGTTCCACCGGCTCAGAGGAAGGTCGGGACATCGAGATCGTCGTCTCCGTCATCGCGGCTGTCACGGTTGTCGCGACGGTCGCCGTTCGAGGTGAACAGGCCCGAGGAGTTCGCCGGCTCGGAGGAACCGGGCACACCCGAACGGGTACGGCGGGTGAAGCTCGTCGACTCCTCCTGCTGACGCTGGGCGGCGGGCGCCTCCTCACCGTTGAAGATCCCCGGCTGGGACTGCTCGGCGGCGGGCTGCTGGGCACGCTGTGCCGGCTGGGACTGCTGTGCCGACTGTGCCTGCTGGTTGTTGGAGGTCTCCGGCGCGCGGTGCTGACCGCGGCGCGGCTGGGCGACCACGTTCGGCGAGTCGTCGAAACCGGTGGCGATGACGGTCACGCGGACCTCGTCGCCGAGCTGGTCGTCGATGATCGTGCCGAAGATGATGTTGGCGTCCTCGTCGGCGAGGTCCTGGACGATCGTGGCCGCCTCGTTGACCTCGAACAGCCCCAGGTCGGAACCACCGGCGAAGGACAGCAGCACACCCTTGGCGCCCTGCATCGTGGTCTCCAGCAGCGGCGAGTTGATCGCCAGCTCGGTGGCCTTGCGGGCACGGTCGTCCCCACGGGAGCTGCCGATGCCCATCAGGGCGGAACCGGCGTCCGTCATCACGGAGCGCACGTCGGCGAAGTCGACGTTGATCACGCCGGGCGTGGTGATCAGGCGGGTGATGCCCTCGACACCGGAGTGCAGGACCTCGTCGGCCTTGCGGAAGGCGTCCATGAGCTGGAGGTCCGCGTCGCCCATCTTGAGCAGGCTGTCGTTCGGGATCACGATGAGCGTGTCGCAGACGTCGCGCAGGGCCTCGATGCCCTCGAGAGCCTGCTTGGAACGACGCTGCCCCTCGAAGGTGAACGGGCGGGTGACCACACCGACGGTCAGCGCGCCCTTCTTCTTGGCGATGTTGGCGACGACCGGGGCGGCGCCGGTACCGGTGCCGCCACCCTCACCACAGGTCACGAAGACCATGTCGGAGCCCTCGATGACCTCCTCGATCTGCTCCTTGTGGTCCTCGGCGGACTTGCGTCCGACCTCGGGGTTGGCGCCGGCGCCGAGCCCGCGGGTCTCGGCCTGGCCGATGTCGAGCTTGGTGTCCGCGTCGGTGAGCAGGAGTGCCTGCGCGTCGGTGTTGATCGCGACGAACTCCACACCCTGCAGGTTCGCGTCGATCATCCTGTTCACGGCGTTGACACCACCGCCACCGACACCGACGACGGTGATCTTGGCGAGGTGGTTGTCGTAGAGGGTCATGGTGTGCGCTCTCTTTCCCGATGTTTCGGCCAGTGTCTGCCCGTGTGCTGTCGCTGCTAACTCTGCGACCAATTGTGTGTGACACGGCGGTGATTTCCGCGCACATTTTTCGTGCGTGTCGTATCCCTCAATGTGGGGTTGAGGGTTCTCACTCCCGGACGGAGGGCATCGCCGGGTTGGAGACGTTCCACCGGTCGCCCTCGCGGGTGAGGACCACCCGGGTGGCCTCGGCCTTCTCCTCGGCACGGTCCGCCGACCCCCAATAGACCTCACGGCCCTCCGGGAAGCGCAGGGTGAGTTCCTCGGCGGAGGACGCCTCCAGTTCCTCGACCTGGTCGCGCAGCTCCGCCGGCAGGGCGGCGAGCGCCTCGCCGGCGGCGGTGAGCGCGTCGGAGTCGTCGGCGGACGCCCGTACCGGCACGGCCCCCTCCGGGCTCTCGCCGCGCAGGAAGACCCGGCCGCGCTCGTTGATCACCAGCGGACCGTCACCGTCACCTTCGACGACACCGACGGCCTCGAACTCGGTCACCTGCACCCGCACCGAGGACGGCCAGTCGCGCGACACGGTCACCTTCTCCACCCACGGCAGGGCCGACACCGAGCGCGCCGCCTCGTCCGTGTCGGCGAAGAGCAGGTTCTGCCCCTCCACCGACGCGGCCGCGGAGATCACGTCCTCCGGCGCCAGCCGCTGCGTGCCCTCGACCTCGATGGAGCGCACCTGCAACAACGGACTGAGGACGAGCACCACCGCCAGGACGACGACCAGGACGAGCCCGCCCAGGACGACGGCCAGACGGCGGCGACGCCGCGGGTCACGCCGGTTGCTGCGGTTGCGGCGGTTGCGACGGTTGTTGCCTGCCATCGGCGATCAGGCCTCGCCCAGGGCGCGGAGGATCTCGTCGGCGAGCATCGTGACGGTGCCCGCCCCCACGGTCAGCACCACGTCCCCGTCGGTCGCCAGGCCGGCGACCAGGGCCGGGGCGTCGGCGAAGTGCGGTTCGTAGTGCACCTCGGCGGACCCGTCGATCCGGTCGGTGATGATCCTGCTGTCGAGACCCTCCACCGGCTCCTCACGGGCGCCGAAGATGTCGAGGACCACCGCCACGTCCGCCAGGGACAACGCCTCGGCGAACTCGTCGGCGAAGGCCAGCGTCCGGGAGTACAGGTGCGGCTGGAAGACCGCCACGACACGACCGGCACCACCGGTCTGCTCCTGGCGTGCCACGACCTTCTCCCGTGCCGCGGTGACCACCGCGCGCACCTCGGTCGGGTGGTGGGCGTAGTCGTCGTACACCTCCACCCCGCCGACGGCGCCGTGGTACTCGAACCGGCGACGCACCCCGTCGAAGGAGGCGACACCGGCGGCCATCCCCTCGGCCGAGGCGCCGACGAGCACACCGGCGAGCAGGGAGGCCACGCCGTTGAACAGCATGTGCAGCCCCGGCGTACGCACGGTCACGGAGACTTCAGCGACATCAGCGGAATCACCACCGAGCCGGACCTGCGCCTGCGTGCCGCCGTCGGGCAGCGTCGAGGTCGACAGGATCTCCGCGCCGACGGGGACCGAGGGGTGCGCGGCCACGGCGTCGGACGTGCCGTAACCCAGCACGCGCACCCCCTCGGCCACCTCGACGCGTCCGGCGACGACCTGCTCGCCGAGGTGGGCGCTGCCCTCGTCGTCGAGGCAGACGACCAGGGCACCGCCGGCGACGACGCGTCCGGCGAACTTGCCGAACACGTCCCGGTAGGCCTCTTCGGTCCCGAAGAAGTCGAGGTGGTCGGGCTCCACGTTGGTCACCACGGCGACCTCGGGCGAGTAGGACAGGAAGGAGCCGTCGGACTCGTCGGCCTCGGCGACGAAGACGTCCCCGGTCCCGTGGTGGGCGTTGGTGCCCGCCCGGTTGAGCTGACCGCCGATGGCGAACGACGGGTCCATGCCCGCGTGCTGCAGGGCCACGACGGCCATCGAGGTGGTCGAGGTCTTGCCGTGCGTGCCGGCCATGAGCACCGCCCGGCGGTCCTCCATGAGCAGGGCCAGCACGTCGGAACGACGCAGCAGCGGCACGCCGGCCTCGCGGGCGGCGACGAGTTCCGGGTTGTCCTGCGGGATCGCCGCGAAGGACGTGACGACCGCGTCCGGCAGGACGCCGTCGCCGGCCAGCGTGAGGTTCTCCGCCCGGTGGCCCACGGCCACCTCGGCGCCGGCGGCACGCAGGGCCAGGACGACCCGGGACTCCTTCATGTCCGACCCGCTGACCTGCACGCCACGGTCCAGCAGGATCCTGGCGATGCCGGACATGCCGGCACCACCGATGCCGACCATGTGCACGCGGTGGAGGTCACCGAGGTTGTACTTGTCGCTCACTTCTTCTCCCCTGCCTCACTGATCACGATCTGGGCGATGCGGTCCGCCGCGTCGCGGTGCCCGGCGGCCGCGGCGGCATCGCCGGCGGCCTGCAACCGGGTGCGGTCACGCAGCAGCGGGACGACCTCGCGCGCCACGCGTCCGGCGTCCAGCTCGGCGTCCGGCACGATCACCCCGCCACCGGCGGCGACGACGGGGCGGGCGTTGAGCTCCTGCTCACCGTTGCCGTGCGGCAGCGGCACGTACACCGCGGGCAGACCGCAGGCGGAGATCTCCGCCACGGTCATCGCGCCCGAGCGGCACAGCACCATGTCCGCCGCCGCGAGGGCGAGGTCCATGCGGTCGATGTAGGGCACGGCGACGTACGACGCGCCACCGTGCGCAGCCACGTCCGGCGCGTCGTTCTTCCGGCCGTAGGCGTGCAGGACGTCGATCCCGGCGTCGGCGAAGGTGCCGGACGCCGCGGCGACGGCGGAGTTGATCGACGCCGCCCCCTGGCTGCCTCCGGTGACGAGCAGGACGGGACGCTCGGGGTCCAGCCCGAAGAACTCGCGGGCCTGCGCGCGCAACGCCGCGCGGTCCAGCGACAGCAGGGACTCACGCACCGGGATGCCGACGACCTCGGCCTCCCCCGACTTGCCGCCGAGACCGGAGTCCCCGGAGGCCGCCAACGCACGGGCGCCGAGACGCACGCCGAGCTTGTTGGACATGCCGGCACGCGCATTGGCCTCGTGCACCACCACGGGCAGACGCAGCGACTTCGCCGCCAGGTACGCCGGGGCGGACACGTAGCCGCCGAAACCGACGACGACGTCCGCACCCACCTCGCGCAGCGTGCGACGGGTCTGCCGCAACGCCCCGACGAGCCGGAACGGCAGGGTGAACAGGTCCTTGTTCACCTTCCTCGGCACCGGCACCGCCGGTATGAGCTCCAGGTCGAAACCGCGGTCCGGGACCAGGGTCGTCTCCAGCCCGCGGGTGGTGCCCAGGGCGGTGACCCGGGCGTCCGGACGGGCGCGCCGGACGGCGTCGCCCACGGCGAGTGCGGGTTCGATGTGCCCGGCCGTCCCGCCGCCCGCGAGGACGACGGACAACGGACGGGAAGAGGGGGACACGGCTCAACGCCTCCTGCGGTTGTACTGCTGACTTGTGTGGTTGGTGCTTCTGGAACTTCGGGTGCTCCGGGAACTCCGGGGCTCCGGGAGGGGTTCCCGCTCGCCACGGTAGCGCGGCTCGCCGGCTGCTCCGGACGGTTCACCGGGCGGCGGTCGACGCCGACGCGTCACCGGTTCACCGTACCGCTTCGGCTGCTCCCGGACACGCTCCCGACGCTCCTGGCCCGGACGGTACGGTTCGGGCTCCGGGAGGAACAGGATCCGGTCGATCAGCGGCCTGCCCTCGTGCTGCATCGACGACACCGTCGCCGGTTCGTGCCGGGCGATGTTGGCCAGCAGGCCCAGTGAGGCCAGGGTCACCACCGCCGAGGAACCGCCGGCGGAGATCAACGGCAGCTGCACACCGGTCATCGGGAACAGACCGACCACGTACCCCATGTTGTAGAACGCCTGGACGGTGATACCCATCGTCAGCGCCGCGGCCAGCAGCCGCAGGAAGGGGTCGGTCTGGGCCGTGGCGGTACGGATGCCGAACCAGGCCAGCACACCGAAGAGGATGACGACCAGGCCTGCGCCGAGCAGGCCGAGCTCCTCACCGAGGATGGCGAAGACGAAGTCGTTCGCCGCCTCGGGAAGGTAGAGCCACTTGGCCCGCGACTGGCCCAGCCCCTGGCCGAGCAACCCTCCGTCGGAGAGCGACAGGATGCCCTGCCTGGACTGGAACGTCGCGCCACGGGAGGTGGCGTCGTTGAAGCTCAGGGTGAAGGTCTCGGTCCAGGAACTGAACCGGGCGCTGCGGAAGGCGTGCTGGAGGCTGAAGATCACGCCGAGCACCGCCGCCACCGCCAGCACGGACAGCAGTGCCACGGTGCTCACGCCGGCGAAGAACAGCATCGCGGCGACCACGGCTGCCAACGAGAGCATCATGCCCAGGTCGTCCTGCAGCAGCACCAGGCCCAGGATCACCGCCGCCACCACGAAGAAGGGGTTCAGCACGAAGCGGGCGGAGTTGCTCACCCGCGAGCGGGCGGCGACCACGGCCGCGCCCCAGACCGCCAGGGAGAACTTCGCCACCTCGGAGGGCTGGATGCCCACACCGGCGAAACGGATCCACGAGTTCGAGCCGACCTCGGTACCGCCGACACCGATGCCGGGGATCAGCACCAGGATCAGCAGCACCACGGAGATCCCGAGGAAGACCACCGACAGGTTGCGCACCGTGGACGGGGTGATCCGCAGGAAGAACCACATGCCGACCAGACCCGCGGCGACGACCACGGCCTGCTTCATGAACTCGCCGAAGACGCCGGTGTCGCTGTCGATGGAGGTGACCATCGAGGAGGAGAGCACCATCGTGAGCCCGATGAGCACGAGGATGGCGGTCACGCTCATGATGACCTTGTAGTTGAACTGCGGGGTCGCCAGGACGCGGCGACCGCGCTCCCGGATGCCCTGCCACGGCGACTCCGTGCGGGTGGGCTGGTCCTTCACGCTCATGGCTCGCCGTCCTTCCGTGCCGCCGCGGCGAAGAGGTCACCGCGGTGGGACATCCCGTCGTACATGTCCAGCGACGCCGCCGCCGGCGCCAGGACGACGGACACCGCAGAGTGGCAGGACGCCGCGAGGTCGCGTGCGGCGTCGACCGCCTCGCTCATCGCCGCGACCGGGTCGGTCTCGTCGACCACCCGCACCGGCACGTCCGGGGCGGCGAGCGCCAGGGCGTCGGCGAGGACCGCGCGGTCCACGCCGAGCAGCACCACGCCGCGCAGGCCCGGGGCCACCTCGGCGACCATCTCGTCGACGGCGGCACCCTTGAGCTGACCACCGGCGACCCAGACGACGTCCGTCAGCCCGCGCAGTGCGGCGGTGGCGGCGTGCGGGTTCGTGGCCTTGGAGTTGTCGATCCAGCGCGCGCCCTCGGTCTCGGCGACGACCTGGCCACGGTGGGCCTGCACCCGGAAGTCCGCCAGCGCCGCGGCCACCGCGGAGGTGGACACCCCGATGCTGCGGGACAGGGCCGCGGCCGCGGCGGCGTCGGCCACCCCGGCGGGCCCGGGAGGCGAGATGCCCTCGGTGTCCGCCAGGTCGGTGAGCGTACCCGTGGAGGTGTCGAGTTCGACGAGCCGGCCGTCGCGCACGCCGGTGACCGTCGAGGCGGGGTCGGCGACTTCGGCGGGGTCCCCGGTGGTGAACGCGCGGCGCTCCCCCGTGACACCGGAGCCGCCCGAAGCACCGGCGACCACGCGGGCGTCGTCGGCGGCGACCACGGCGACGTCACCGGTCAAGGCACGCATCTTGTCCGCGGCGTAGTTGTCGAAGGAGCCGTGCCAGTCGAGGTGGTCCTCAGCGAGGTTGAGCACGCACCCGGCGTCCGGTGCGAAGTCCGGCGCCCAGTGGAGCTGGAAGCTGGAGACCTCCGCGGCCAGCACGTCCACCCGCGGTTCGGCGAGCAGCGCCTCACCGGGGGGCGTGCCGATGTTGCCGACGGCGAGCGAGCTGCGTCCGTCGGCGCGCAGGATCGCGTCCAGCATGGCCGTGGTCGTGGTCTTTCCGTTCGTCCCGGTGACCGCCAGCCAGGTCCTCGGCGCGCCGAACAGTCCGGCACGGTCGGCCAGCCAGGCCGCCTCGACGTCGCCGATGACGGGCACGCCGGCCTCTCCCGCCGCCACGGCGACGGGTCCGTCCGGACGCCACCCCGGCGAGGTGATGACGAGGGCGAACGCCCCGTCGGAAAGCAGTTGGACAGCGTCGACGACGGTGACGGCGCGGGCACCGGTCTCCTCGGCGAGTCGGCCGCCGGCGGCGACGTTGTCGTCGGCGATCGTGACCGCACGGTCGGGCGCACCGAGGCGCCCGAGGCACCCGAGCATGCGGGCGACACCGGCACCGGCCACGCCGGCACCGGCCACGAGGACGTCCCCGTTACGTATCGCCTCGACGGTCTGGTTCACCATGTGTGATCGCTCTCCTGTCCTGAATGCATCTTACAGTGGCGAGTTGCTCAACCACTCCGAGTAGAACACCGCCACACCGACGACGGCGAACAACGCCGACAGCAGCCAGAAGCGCACGGTGACCGTGGTCTCCGCCCACCCCCCGGCCTCGAAGTGGTGGTGGAAGGGTGCCATGCGGAACACACGGCGACCCGTGGACTTGAAGGACACCACCTGGATGACCACGCTGGCGGCCTCCATCACGAACAGCAGGCCGACGATGATCATCAGGAGTTCGGTACGCGAGGCGATCGACAGCCCGGCGACCAGGCCACCGAGGGCCAGCGAACCGGTGTCACCCATGAAGATCTTCGCCGGTGCGGCGTTCCACCACAGGAAGCCCACGCAGCCACCGAGGCCGGCGGCCGCGAGCATCGACAGGTCCAGCGGGTCACGCACCGCGTAGCAGCCGGCCTCGGCGGCGCCGGAGCAGGAGTTGCGGAACTGCCAGAAGGTGATGACCACGTAGGCCGACAGCACCATCGCGGTCACGCCCGAGGCCAGTCCGTCCAGCCCGTCGGTGAGGTTCACCGCGTTCGACCACGCCGAGATGACGAGGTAGATGAAGATCAGGAACAGGATCGTGCCCACGACAGCACCGCCCACGGCGAGGTCGAGGGTGTTGATGTCGCGGGTGAACGACAGCTTCGTCGACGCCGGCTTGAGACCGTCGGCGTTGGGGAACTGCAGTACCAGGAAACCGAAGATCAGGGCGGTGACCAGCTGGCCGGCGAGCTTGGCCTTGGCGTTCAGCCCGAGGTTCCGGCCCTTGATGACCTTGATGTAGTCGTCGGCGAAGCCGAGCCCGCCGAGTGCCAGGGTCAGTCCCAGCACCAGCCAGCCGGAGACACCGGGGCCGGTGCCGTTGGTCAGCAGACCCACGAGCACGGCGGCGAGGTAGCCGACGGTGATGCCGGCGAGGATGGCGATACCGCCCATGGTGGGCGTACCGCGCTTACGCAGGTGGGACTTCAGCCCCTCCTCGCGGATCTCCTGGCCGATGCCCTCGGCGGAGAACCGCCGGATCAGGACCGGGGTCAGGAAGATCGAGACGAAGAACGCCGCGAGTGCGGCGACGATGATCTGTGTCATGGCTGCGGTTACCTGCTCTCTTCTTCACCGACGAAAAGGCCTTCGGCGACACTCCACAGGCCGTCGGCGTAGGACGCCTTGACCAGGACCACGTCGTTGGCACCGACGTTGAGGTCCAGGAAGTTCACCGCGGCGTCGGCGTTCTCGACCTGGCGCACGGAGACCCCGTGGGCCTCCGCGGACTCGGCCAACGCGTTCTGGTTGACACCGTTGCCGACGACGACGGCATTGCCGATGCGGCGCTGTGCCAGCACCTCTCCGAGCAGGGCGTGCTCCTCGCGGGCCCCGTCGCCGAGTTCACCCATCTGTCCGAGGACGGCCCAGCTCTGCGCGTCGGGACGTCCCGTGGCGGTGTAGGCCAGGGCGTCGACGCCGGCGCGCATGGAGTCCGGGTTGGCGTTGTAGGTGTCGTTGATCACCGTGACGCCGTCGGCGCGGGTGCGCACGTCCATCCGGTTCTCGCTGGCGGCGACGTGGCTGTTCAGCGCGCCGGCGACGGTGGCGGCGTCCAGGCCGCTCTCCATCCCGACCGCGGCGGCGGCCAGCGCGTTGGACACCTGGTGGGCGCCGAAGACGCCCAGGGTGACCTGCACGGGCTCGCCGTGCGGGTGGTGCATCGTGAACGAAGCACGTGCCACCTCGTCGAGGGTGATGTCGGAGGCGCTGTAGTCCGCCTCGTTGCCGTGCATGGAGAACCGGACGATGCGGGCGTCGGTGCGCGAGCGCATCGCCGAGACGAAGTCGTCGTCGGCGTTGAGCACGGCCAGGCCGCCGTCCGCCGCCGAGGGCAGCGACTCGACGAGCTCACCCTTGGCGCGGGCGATCGCCTCACGCGAGCCGAACTCGCCGAGGTGGGCGGTGCCGACGTTGAGCACGACACCGACCCGCGGCGGGGCGATACGCGCCAGGTGGGCGATGTGCCCCTGGCCGCGTGCGGACATCTCGGCCACGAGGAAACGGGTGTCTCGTCCCGCCTTGAGGGCGGTGTAGGGGTGCCCGATCTCGTTGTTGAAGCTCCCCGGGGGCGCCACGGTCTCACCGCCACGGGTGAGCACGGCGCCGAGCAGGTCCTTCGTGGAGGTCTTGCCGGCCGAACCGGTCACGCCGACCACGGTGAGGCCTTCCTCGGCGACGAGGGTGTCGGTGTTGTAGCGGGCCAGACGCCCGACGGCGGTGAGCACGCGCTCCCCGACCCCGTCCGGGTCGCTGTCCAGGTAGGCGGCGTTGCGCTGGGCGGAGTCCGCCCCCTCACCGGCGCTCTCGTCGGTGCAGAGCAACGACGGGGCGCCGACGGGGCGTCCGACCATGACCAGTGCCGCACCGTCGCGCAGGGCACCGGGGACGAAGTCGTGGCCGTCGACGCGCTGGCCCGGCAGCGCCATGAAGACGCTGCCCGGGGTGATCCGACGGGAGTCGAACTCGACAGGCCCCGTCACGACGGTCTCCGCGGTGGCGCCGTCGACGAGCTGCCCTCCGGTGACCTCGGCGATGGTGCCGCTTGTCATCTCTATCATCGTGTCGGTTCCTGTCCGTCCTGTCTATCCCTGAGTGCTTGTGCAACTACTGCCACGTCATCGAACTCGAGGACGGTGTCCCCGACGATCTGCCCGGTCTCGTGGCCCTTCCCGGCAACAATGACGATATCGCCCCGACGGGCCCAGGCGACCGAGGCCCTGATCGCGTCGGCCCTGTCACCGATCTCACGGAGGTCCACACCCGTGTTTCCGCCACGGGCCGCGAGCTCCCCGCGGGCCCCGGCGAGGACCTCGGAACGGATCGTCGCCGGGTCCTCGTCGCGTGGATTGTCGTCCGTGACGACGACCAGGTCGGCGACCTTCGCCGCCTCGGAGCCCATCAGCGGACGCTTCTCGTGGTCACGGTTGCCACCGGCGCCGAGCACCACGCCGACCCGCCCACCGTGGCCGGCCCGCTCGATCTGGTCGGCGAGGGTGGACAGGGCCGCGGCGACGGCACCCGGCTTGTGGGCGTAGTCCACCAGGACGAGGAAGTCATCGGGGTAACGCGAACCGTCTGCCTCCACCGTCACCGACTGCATGCGGCCCGGGACGCGGACGTCGCCGAGCTTCGCGGCGACGGTCTCCTCCGTCTCCCCTGTGCCGCCGGCGGCCGCCACGCAGGCCAGCGCCACCGTCGCATTGGCGACGTTGAAGGTGCCGGGCAGGGAGACGGGGAAGGTCACGTCCTGACCAGCGTGAACGGCGGTGACGTGCTGCAGACCGTCGGTACCGACCTCCACCGAGGACACCGACCAGGTCGCGGCGTCCTGCCCGTGGGCGCCGGTGGTCGACACCGTGACCGGCGAGGTGCCGCTCGCCGAGAGCGTGCCGGCGAGGCTGCGGCCCCACTCGTCGTCCACGCAGACCACCGCCGCCGGCAGCCCGGCGCCGGGATCCTGCGGGGTGGTGAACAGCAGGGACTTCGCCTCGAAGTAGTCCTGCATCGTGGGGTGGAAGTCCAGGTGGTCGCGGCTGAGGTTGGTGAAGGCGGCGACGTCGAAGTCGACACCGCGCACCCGTCCCATCACCAGCGCGTGCGAGGACACCTCCATGACGACGTGCGTCACGCCCTCGTCGCGCATCCGGGCGAACAACGCCTGCAGCGTCGGTGCCTCCGGGGTGGTCAGCGAGGTGGGCACCGCGGTGCCGTTGATCCGGGTACCGGTGGTGCCGATGAGGCCCACGCTGTGGTCGTCGAGCAGCATGCGCTCGACCATGTACGAGGTCGTGGTCTTGCCGCTGGTTCCGGTCACCCCGATCACGGTCATCGACCGGGAGGGGTGGCCGTTGATCTCCGCCGACACCGGGCCGAGCCACGCACGGCAGTCGTCGACCACCAGCACGTCGGTGGTCACGCCGTCGGCGCGCAGCACCTCCAGGCCGGCCTCGTCGGTGAGCACGCTCGCGCCTGCGGACTGGTCCGCGTAGGACGCACCGTGCGCCCGGGTGCCGGGCACGGCCATGAACATGCCGCCGGACGGCACCGAGCGCGCGTCGATCGCCGCGCCCGCGACGACGGTACCGGCGGCAGCACTGGAGTCACCAGGGTCACCGCTCTCGCCGAGCGCCACCAGGCGCCCTCCTGTCAGTTCCGCGAGTGCGGACAGGGTGGGTGGTTTCACGCTCACTGCGCCTCCAACGTCAGTCGAGGTGCGGCCTCCGGGGAGAGCGGCACATTGTAATGGTCGAGCAACCAGGACGTGATGTCCCGGAACAACGGGGCGGCGGACTGTCCGCCACTGCCGTCGGTGCCCCGCTCAGGGTCGTCGAGCATGATCGCCACGACGAAGCGGGGGTCGTCCGCCGGCGCGATGCCGGCGTAGGTGATCCAGTAGTCCGAGTTCGAGTAGGCCCTCGTCTCCGGGTCGATCTGCTGGGCGGTACCGGTCTTTCCGCTGGTCTGGTAGCCCTCGATGCCCGCGGTGGGAGCGGTGCCCTGCTGGACGCCGCTGGGGTCGGACTGGTTGACCGCGCGGAACATGTCCACCACGCTGCGTGCCGTCTCCGGGGAGACAACCTCCACCGACTCCGGCTCGTCCTGCGGGATCTCGTTGCCGGAGGCGTCCGTGGCGGACTTGATGATGCTGGGAGTCACCCGCACACCGTCGTTCGCCATGGTCTGGTAGATGCTGGCCATCTGGAGCAGGCTCATCGACATGCCCTGGCCGATCGGCAGGTTGGCGAACGTGCCGCCCGACCACTGGGAGAGGTCGGGGACGTACCCGCTGGTCTCACTCGGCAGGCCCAGGTCGGTGGCCTGGCCGATGCCGAACTTCTGCACGTAGTCCCAGAAACTCTCCTCGCCCACCCGGTCGGCCAGCATCAGCGTGCCGACGTTGGAGGACTTACCGAAGATACCCGTGGTCGTGTACGGCACCACGCCGTGGTCCCAGGCGTCCTTCACCGTGACACCGGACATGTCGATACTGCCCGGTACCTGCAGGACCTCGTCCGGGGTGGTCTTGCCGTCCTCGATCGCCGCCGCGGCGGTGATCACCTTGGCCACCGAACCGGGCTCGTAGGCGTCCTGCACCACACGGTTACCGAAGACCTTGCCGTCCTCCAGCTGCTCGTCGATGTTGCCCTGCGGGTTGATGGTGTCGGACGTGGCCATCGAGACGACCTCGCCACTGGCCGAGTCGAGCACCACCGCCGAGGCGGAGTCCGCCCCGGACTTGTCCTTGGCCTGCTGCACGAGCTGCTGGATGTAGGTCTGCGCCTCCAGGTCGAGGGTGAGCTCGTAGGCGTCCCCGTCGACGGCCGGGTGACGGTCACGGGTGGACCCCGGGATCGCCAGACCGTTGGCGCCGACGTCCACGGTGCGCGAGCCGTTCGTGCCCTGCAGGCGGGAGTCCTGGGCGAGCTCCAGGCCGAACTGGCCCTCGTTGTCGCGGCTAATCTTGCCGACGACGTTCTGGCCCACCGCACCGTTCGGGTACTGACGGATGTCCTGGCGCTCCACGGTGATCTCCGGGTACTCCGCGCTGACCTTCTCCGCGACGTCCGGGTCGACGTCGCGCACCAGCACCTCGTAGGTGGAGTCGGAGTTGAGCTTGTCGAGGATCTCGTCGGACTTCACCTCCGAGGCGGTGGAGGCCTCGTCAGACTCCGACTCCCCGGACTGGGCGTCCGACTCCTCCAGCAGACCGGGCAGACCGTCGGCGATCTCCTTGATGCGTTCCTCGGGCTCCGACACCCCCTCCGGGTCGAGGTCGTGGCGGTCCTGCATGAAGGACTCCAGCAGGTGCGGGTTCACCGACAGTGAGCGTGCCTCCATGGTGTAGGCCAGCCGCTGTCCGTTGCGGTCCACGATGTCTCCACGGTGGGCGGGTTCGGTGATCACCGCGGTGCGCTGCTCACTGGCCATCGCCGAGAGTTCCGGCCCCTTGATCAACTGGACCCACACGAGCCGCAGCAGCAGGGCGAGCACCAGGATGACGACGATGATGAGCACCACGGCGCCGCGGCGTCCGAAGCTGCCGACACCGATGTCGAGGGTCCGCCAGGAGTTGCCGGGCACACCCCCCTGGGCCGGACGGGACTGGCGTTGCGGGGGTCGCTGACCTCGGTTGTCGCGCCCGGCGTGCCTACTCCGGTCCCTGTCCTGGGCCAATGTGACCTCTCCCTTCCGCGAAGCTCAACACAAGATCGTCTCGACCGGGCCCCTGACGACCCGCAGCGAATGCATGCCGTCCATTGTCGTGCCACGGACACCACACCCGGGGCATTGGACTCCGGGCGTGTCTTTGAAGTGTCTCAGTAGGGAAGCTCTCCGGTCGAGGCCGCACCGTTGTTCTGATCGGCGGGAGCCCCGTCGTCATTACCGTTGTTGCCGGTGTTGCCGTCGTTCCTGTCCTCCAGCGCCTGCGGGGCGAGCCCCGGGACCTGGTCGGTGGCGTCGGGGTCACTGGTGGGACGCTGGGCGGTGACCTCACCGTTGATGTCGGTGATCGGCAGCGTGGAGCCGGAGTCCGCCGCGCGCAGCTCGTTGACCTCGTCACCGTCGACGTTCAGCACGCCGGCCTGCGCCGGGGCGACCATACCCAGGCGGGATGCCTCGGCGGCGATGCGCTGGGTCGAGGAGGCGTCCTCGACGTCGCGGTGGAGCGACTCGAGCTCATTGGACAGCGACGTGCTCTGCTCCTGGGCCTCGGACAGCTGGAAGGACTGCTCGGTGGTCTTGCCGGACAGGTACATGGCGAACGCCACACCGGCGACGAAGATCAACAGCAGGACGACCCACGTCCGGACGACGGAACGTTCCTTCGCCGTGGGCACCGACACGCGCCGACCGCGGACGGAGACCTGCTGGCGCGAGCCGCGGCGGCGCACCGGACTGCTGTGCGTCTGCCGGCGGTCGAGGCTGCTCGGGCCCGAACCCGACCGACCGGTGCGGACGGCGCCGTGGGCGCCCGAAGTGCCGTGGTCGTCGCGTCCGGTCGAACCGGAGTGCTCGCGGGTGCGCTGACGGGCTGCGGTGGCGGTGCTCATCTGGTTCCTCGCTGTGCGTCTCGGTGGGTGTTCTGGGAGTTCTGGATGCGGGTGACGGCCCTGACACGGACCGGCGCGGCCCTCGGGTTCTGCTCGATCTCGACCTCGGAGGCCTTCTCTGAACCACGTGTGACCAGTTCGAAGTCGGGGGCGAACTCCGGGAGCGCCACCGGCAGGCCCGGCGGCGTGTGATCCACCGTCAGGTCGGCGAGCGCCTTCTTGACGATGCGGTCCTCCAGGGACTGGTAGCTCATGAAGACCGCCACGCCCCCGACGTGCAGTCGCGCCGTCGCCTCGGGGATGACCGCCGCGAGGGAGTCGAGCTCGGCGTTGACCTCGATCCGCAACGCCTGGAAGGTGCGCTTCGCCGGGTGCCCACCGGTACGTCGCGACGCCGCCGGGATCGTTCGGTAGAGAAGCTCGACCAGGCGGGCCGAGGTGGTGAACGGCTCGACCTCACGCTCGCGCAGCACCGCCGAGGCGATCTTGCCGGCGAAGCGCTCGTCCCCGTAGGTCTTGAGGATCCGGGCCAGGTCGCCGTGGGCGTAGGTGTTGAGGATGTCCGCGGCGGTGACGGGCAGGTCCGGGTCCATGCGCATGTCCAGCGGCGCGTCCTGCGAGTAGGCGAACCCGCGGCCGGCCTGGTCGAGCTGCATCGACGACACACCCAGGTCGAAGAGGTAGCCCGAGACCCCGACCTCACGGGCGGTGGCGGGGATCCTCCCCTGCTCCACCAGGGTGTCGATCGCGTCACCGAGCCCGTCGAACCGGGTGCGGTAGGCGACGAACCGCTCGCCGAACCGGGCGAGGCGCTGCTCCGCCTGGGCGATGGCGGCCGGGTCGCGGTCGAGTCCGACGACGACGGCCTGCGGGAATCGTTCGAGGAAGACTTCGGTGTGGCCACCCGCGCCCAGGGTTCCGTCGACGATGACGGGGGTCTCGGGCGCCTGCCCGGAGTCCGTGCCCGTGCCGACGCCCTTGCCGACCAGGTCGACCATGCGGTCGCGCATGACCGGGACGTGCCCGTGCTCGCCAGAGACGCGTGGCTGCTTCTCGTCGTCGGCGACGGTCATCGGGGTGGTCCTTTCTTCAGGGGCGCTCGTCCGGTCCTGTTGTCTTCACGTGGTCATCGCAACGCCGCCGGGACTGTACACGGGGCCTCACCTGCACGGGCCAGGTTTGATGTCGGGGAAGTACATCAAAGTCAAGGTCGTCCGCGCAGATGAGGGCCGGCACACAGTCCCACCGGCGTCGCGGGGCATACGGCGGAGGGCGGGCGGTAGCTCAGATGATCCCGGCGAGGGAGTCGTCGTCACCGTCGGCGAAGTCCGACTCGTGTTCCGCCAGGTAGGCGTCCCACGCTTCGGCATCCCAGATCTCGATGAAGTCGACGGAGCCGATGACCACGCAGTCCTTGTTGAGTCCCGCGTAGTCCCGGTGCCCCGCAGAGAGGGTGATCCTGCCCTGCTTGTCGAGCTCCTGCTCGTCGGCGCTGGCCGCCAGGTTCCTGACGTAGGCCCTCGCCTGCGGATTCGACCGGGAGGCTGCGGCGGCTTTCGACGCGCGCACCTGAAACTCCGCCTTCGTGTGCACGGCCAGGCTGTGATCCTGACCGTTGACGACGACGAGGCCGTCCGACAGCTGCTCACGAAACTTGGCGGGAAGGGTCAGCCGACCCTTGTCGTCAAGCTTCGGGGTGAAGGTGCCGAAGAACATGTCGGCTCCCTCCCCCGGCCATCCCGGGCATCTGAAATGTTGTTGCCGTATGCGATCTCTGTGAAGTTGTCCCGGGGACCATTGTGCCCCAGTGCGCCCCACAGTACCCCACTTCCAACCACACTGACTAGCCCATCAGTCACACAAGACCACAGAAGTTGCATCTCATGCCGGAGACCTGAAGATAGCCTCGACACTGCAGGCGCGTGAACTGCAGATATAAGAACAGGTGCATGGTGGGGGAAGGTGGGGGAAGTTTTCGTAGAACTCACTGGGAGCGCCCGCAGGCCCGTGTCGCCGGAGCGCAGACAGGGCAGAACGAGGGACTTTAGGCACGCCAGAGCCCTGCCGAGGCGCATCGGGGTCGACACCCACCGGGCCGGGTGGAGCAAAGTGGGGAAAGCGTGGTGACACACGACAACAGCGGGCGGGTCCGATCAATGATAGGACCCGCCCCCAGGCGGTGTGTGCGGCAGGTTGCAGGTCGCCCCAGACCGGCGGCCTACTGCGGCTGCCTACTCGAAGCGCTTACGGAAGCTGTCCTCCATACGGTCGGCGACCCCGCCGCCGGAGGACCCGGAGCCCTGCTTGCCGGAGGAGGGGTTGGCCTTCACCTTGCCGTTACCCGACCCGGACGGCCCGCGGAAGGCCAGCAGCCCGCCGCCGAACATCACGAGGAACCCGACAACACTGAGGCCCACGAACCACAGGCTGTTCTGCGAGAGAGCGATACCGGCGATCAGCAGACAGACGCCGAGGAGGAAAACCCCCACAGAGCGGATCCCGATATTGAAGCCACCGCCGACGGAGGTGTCCCCGGCTGCCTGCCGGGCGAGGTTGGGGTCGTCGGCAATCAGCGCCTGCTCGATCTCCTGCAGCATGCGCCGTTCCTGTTCCGAAAGTGCCACGATCGTCCTCCCCTGAGGTGTCGGGTGTAGATGTTGACGGTTGTTCTGTCTCTACCGTGTTAACGCACAAGGAGTGAGAAAAGTTCCGCCTCGATGTCCACCAGCCTACCCCAGGGTGAACACAGACCTGTCACGCTACCTCGGGGAGGTATCCGACCATGCCCCGGACGGCGTCGAGGAACTCGCAGGCATCGTGGTAGACCTCGGCCACGGTGTGCTCCCCGAGGTCCGGGACCAGGCCCATCTCCACCTGCGCGACCAGCCGGGCGTGCGGGGCGAAACGGTCGCACCACCGCTCCATCTCCTCGTCACCCGCCAAGGCACGGACCTTCTCCCAGGCACTGCCCGGGGGCAGCCGGCGGCGCTTCTTCCGGGCGAACTGGATGACCGCCCCCGCCGCACGGAGTGCAGCCCGGTAGGCCCACGTGAGCCGCTCCTCCCGGACCAGGTCGGTCCTGCTGAGCTCCAGCAGACGTTCCGCCTCGATGACGAACGTCTCGGGCAGGACCGCCCCACCCCGGCGCGACCGCGCCATCCTCGCGACATTGTCGCCTGCTCCCTGAACCATGACCGCCTCCTTACGTCCCGTTCCACGTTGCGATGATGCACCTGAAACTACGGGGCACCCCGGACACGAAACTGGCGACCGGAACTATACTCGAACAGATGTTCTAGTTTCGGGGAATCCGCCGTCCCTCCTCCCCTGGTTTGCCACAATGGTGGGGTGAACGACGACCTCCGTATCAGTGTGTGCCCCCTGTCCGCCCAGGACTACGTGCGGAGGATCGACCAGCTCGTCGACATCCACCTGCGGGCCATGGACTACCCTCCGGAGACCTTCAGCCAGCGCCGTCAGCTCTGGATCGCCAACGCCCGGAAACCCGGGTTCCGCTGCGTCGTCGCGCTGACCCATCCGGCACACTCCACCCCGGACCCCGGCAGCTCGCGGCACCGCGCGGTGGGCGTGGCGTACGGATTCCCCGGCGACCTGCACAGCTGGTGGTACCGGGAGGTCCACCGTGGGCTACGGACTGCCGGCAGCACGCCCGATGAGGCGGACGACCTGCTCAGCGACTACGACGAGATCTCCGAGGTCCACGTCCACCCCGACTACCAGGGGCACGGCACCGGCCGGGCGATGTTGGACGCCCTGCTCCCCCATCTCCACAGCCCCGTCGCGTTGCTCTCCACCCCGGAGGTTCCCGACGAGTCCAACGCGGCCTGGTCGCTCTACCGGGCGGCAGGTTTCGGGGACCTGCTGCGTGACTTCCGTTTCGGCTCAGACCCCCGCCCCTTCG
>JAKDIS010000020.1 GCA_030450335.1 Corynebacterium sp.
GGGGTCCTACCAGGGCAGGGGCTGGTCGTGGACCAGCGTGAGTCCCTGGGTGGAGCGGGTGACCGCGACGTAGACGTCGTTGAGCCCCTGGGGCGAGGCGTCCACGATCTCCCCGGGCTCCACCAGCACGACCTCGTCGAACTCCAGGCCCTTGGCACCGTTGACGTCGGAGACCACCACCTCATCCGCGGCGTAGGCCTCCTGCAGGCCGGCGATGCGCTGCGGCGCCGCGATGACGCCCACCAGGCCGTCGCCGGCGGCCTCGACAGCACGTGCCACGGCCGTCGCCACGTCGGCGAGCGGGAGTTCGCGGATCCCGGTGCCGGTCTCACGCAGGCAGTCAGGGGTGGCCTGACCGGGGGAGATCTCCGACTGGATCGCGGTGGCGATCTCCGCGATGTCCGCCGGCGTGCGGTAGTTCACGGTCAGCTCGTGCAGCCTCCACCGGTCCTTGACGAACGGGGAGAGGGCGTCCGACCAGTCCTCCACGCCCGCCGGGCTGCCCGTCTGCGCCGGGTCGCCGACCAGGGTCATCCACCGGTTCGGCGAGCGCCTGAAGATCATCCGCCACGTCATGGCCGACAGCTCCTGCGCCTCGTCGACGATGACGTGGCCGAAGGCCCAGGTGCGGTCGGCGGCGGCACGCTCGGCCGTGGACATCGAGGAACGCACGCGCTGACGCTCGGCCAGCTGCTCGGCGTCGATGACGTCGTAGGCCATGAGGATCTCGGCGTCCGTACCGTCGTCGAGGTCCTGGTAGGCCGAACCGCTGAGGATGTCGAGCGCCTCCTGCGCCTCGTCGACCTGTGACTTCCACCGGCGTCGCTCCTCGGCCTCGGCCTCCTCGGCACCGGCGATCCCGAGGATCTCCGCCAACTCGTCGAGCAGCGGGGCGTCCGCCTCCGTCCAGTCCTCCGGGGCGTCCTCGCGCACCAGGGCGTCCCGGGTGACGTCGTCGTAGTCGGACGCGGCGGAGTCCACGGCCTCCCGCGACCCGTAGAGACCGGTGAGGACCTCCTCGGCGGTGAGTACCGGCCACAACTCGTCGACGGCCTCGGCGACCGCGGGCTCGGCGGCGAGGTCCTCACGCAACTGGTCGCGGTCGGCGGCGGTGAGCAGGTTCTCCCCGCCCAACGGGTCCGCGCCGATGGAGTCGGCCATCGCGTCGCGCAGCAGGTCGAGAACCACGTCGCTGAACCGGGCGCGGGCGAGGTTGTGCGGACGGTGCGTCCGGCGTGCCCGGGTACGCGCCTGCCGGGCGATCCGCGGGGTCAGCGCGACCGTCACCCCGTCGATGAGGAAGTCCACCGGCTCCTCCGGCACCGTCTGGTGGTCCCGTACCGCCGCGGCGAGGATCTCGAGCATCGCCGGTGACCCCTTGACCTCCTGGGTCGTCAGCGACTCCGCGCTCAGCGGCCGGGCGTCGATCCCGGGCAGCAGGCTGCCCGGCGTGGCCAGCACCACGCCCGTCTCACCGAGGCTGGGCAGCACCTGCGAGATGTAGTCCAGGAATCGACGGTTCGGGCCGATGATCAGCACACCGGTGTTCGCCAGCTGCTCGCGCCACGTGTACAGCAGGTACGCCGTACGGTGAAGGGCGACCGCAGTCTTGCCCGTCCCCGGACCGCCCTGCACCACCGTCACGCCGCGGTGCTCCTCGCGGATGATGCGGTCCTGCTCGGCGACGATGGTGTCCACGATGTCGTGCATGTGACGGTCACGCGCGCGGTTGACCGCGTGGAGCAGCGCGCCCTCCTGGGCGACCGATCCGTCGCGCTCGCCGCCGGAGCGTCCTGCCTGCCTGTCGCCGCCTGAGAGCCGCTCGTCGGCGACGTCGGTCACCGTGCGACCCCGGGTGCGGATGTGCCGGCGCACGTGCACACCCTCGGGGTGCAACGTGGTCGCCAGGTAGAACGGCCGGGCCAGCGGGGCGCGCCAGTCCATCAGCAGGGTGCGCATCTCGTCGTCGGAGGTGTGCAGGCCGATGCGACCGATGTAACGACGGTCGAGCGGAGCTTCGCCGTCGACGTCGGTGACGGGGTTCTCCGGCTCATCGTCCTCCACGTCGATACGACCGAAGAACAGGCCGATCTCCGCGGCGGAGTACTCGTCCAGACGCCCGGCGACCTCGTAGGTCTCGTGGTCGCGTTCCAGCAGCGTCTGCGGCTGGTCGATGTCGGCACGGCGGCGTTGCGCCCGGCGCATACGGTCGGTGAGACGCTCGCGCGACTCGTCGACGACCGTCAGCAACTCGTCGAGGTGTTCCTGCTCGGCGGAGATGTCCGGGTGGTCGGAAGCGGTGGTGCTCATGGTCTCCTGAATCTCTTGAACGGGCCCCGTCGGCGTCGCGACAGGAACGACCATCCTACGCCGCGGACGGCCGCCATCGGCAGGCCCCATCTGTTCAGCAGGGACACGAGGGTGAAACATCAATATGCTGTCCTGGTATCAGAGAGATTCATGACATTTCACCGAGAAGGACACCACCGTGACCACAGAGAGAACACCTGAAAGCCCACCTGCGACCATCCCGGACCACGGGCGGCACGACGGGCAGCATGAAGGGAAGCATGAAGGAAAGGGCGCCGGCGAGGAGTCGCTGGCGCCGCAGCAGACCCGCATCATGGGCAAGACGTCGTATCTCTTCGCCTGGATGGGTGGCTGCGTGTCGATCGGCACCTTCACCATGGGGTCCTCGCTGGTGGGCACCCTGAACCTGGTCCAGGCCATCGTGGCCATGGTCATCGGGTGCGTGGTCATCACCGTGGGTCTGACGATCAACGGCGCCGCCGGGCACCGGTGGGGGATCCCCTTCATGGTCCAGGTCCGCAGTTCCTTCGGATTCGTCGGCACCCGGATCCCCGGTCTGGTCCGCGCCCTGCCCGCGCTGGTCTGGTACGGATTCCAGAGCTGGGTCGGGGCGATGGCGATCAACTCGATCGCCGACACCCTCTTCGGGTTCAGCAACATCGTGCTGTTCTTCATCCTGTTCCAGGCCCTGCAGATCGCCCTGTCGGTCGCCGGGTTCCAGGGCATCAAGTGGCTGGAGAACATCGGCGCGGTGTTCATCCTCTGCGCGCTGATCTACATGTTCTTCAGCGTGATCGACCGCTACGGCACCGAACTCGGCGAGAGCCTGGATGCCCAAGGATCCTGGGGACTGCCGTTCTGGGGAGCCACGATGCTCTTCCTCGGCATCTACGCCACCATGATGCTCAACGTCAGCGACTACTCGCGCGAACACTCCACCTCCAGCGGCCCTGCGACGATGTTCTCGCTGTACACCGCGGCGATCCTGCCGGTGACCCTGTTCATGGGGCTCATCGGGCTGATGGTCTCGGAGGCCACCGGGGTGGTCGACCCGATCGACGTGTTCTCCAACGCGGTCGACAACACCCCGCTGCTCGTCATCACGCTCCTGTTCATCGCCTTCGCACAGGTCACTACCAACGTCCTGAACAACGTGGTTCCGCCCACGTACGTGCTGATGGACATGTTCGGCATGAAGTTCCGCACGGCCGCGGTCCTGGTGGGTGTGCTCGCTCCGGCGACCTTCCCCTGGCTGCTGGTCCGCGACGAGAACGCCGACGGCCTGCAGACCTTCGTGCAGATCTACTCGGCCTTCCTCGGCCCGATCTTCGCGGTCATGGTCGTGGACTACTACCTGGTCCGTCGACGCCGGCTCGAGATCGACGAGCTCTACGACCCGCGTGGGCCCTTCCGCGGGGTGAACTGGGCCGCGGTCGTCGCCGTGGTCGTCGGCGTGCTCATCACCCTGCCGTTCTCGGACGTGGGGTGGTACGTGAGCCTCGTGCCGGCCGCGCTGGTTTACTGGGTGCTCATGAGAACACTGCCGTCCTCCCGTCGTTTCCTGGCGGGCACCGACGCCGCGGCGGTCGTCGCACCCGAGATTCAGGACCCCACCACTCAGAAGGAGCGAGCATGAGAATCCTCGTCGTCAACGTCAACACCACCGCAACGATGACCGCCTCTATCGGCGCCCAGGCGGAGGCCGCGGCGTCCTCCGGCACCGAGATCGTGGCGCTGACCCCGCGCTTCGGGGCGGAGTCCGTCGAGGGCAACATGGAGAGCCACCTGGCCGCCGTCGGCGTGATGGACGCGGTCTCCCGGTACGACGGGCCGTTCGACGCGGTCATCCAGGCCGGTTTCGGTGAGCACGGCAGGGAGGCGCTCCAGGAGATGCTGGACGTCCCGGTGGTCGACATCACCGAGGCGGCCGGCCACGTGGCGAGCCTGGTGGGACGCACCTACAGCGTGGTGACCACGCTTGACCGCACCGTCCCGCTCATCGAGGACCGGCTGACCCTGGCGGGGCTCGACCGCAGCTGCGCCTCCGTGCGGGCCTCGGGACTGTCCGTCCTGCAGCTGGAGGAGTCGGCGCAGGCCGCGGTGGAGGCCATCGCCGAGGAGGCCAGGATCGCTGTCGAGCAGGACCGCGCCGAGGTGATCGTCCTGGGCTGCGGGGGAATGGCGGGACTGGACGACGCCGTGCGCGCCGCGACAGGGACTCCCGTGGTGGACGGCGTCGCGGCCGCCGTCCAGCTGGCGGAGTCCCTGGTGAACCTCGGGCTCACCACCTCCAAGGTCCGGACGTACGCCGCGCCGCGGCCGAAGCGCATGACCGGGTGGCCCCTGCAGGACTAGCGGGTCACCAGCCGCGCTCGCGCCATTCGTCGAGGTGGGGACGCTCGGCGCCGATGGTCGTCGCGTCCCCGTGGCCGGGGTGGACCACCGTGTCGTCCGGAAGCGAGAAGCAGCGACGCGTCACGTCCCCGAGCAGGGAGGTGAAGTCCTCCGGTGTCTCCGTCCTGCCGACGCCGCTGGGGAAGAGGCTGTCGCCGGAGAAGAGCTGCGTCGGGCCGTCCTGGCCTGCAACCTGGCCTGGAAGGATCACGCCGAGGCCGCCCGGGGTGTGCCCGCGCAGCAGGACGAGCCGCATGCCGAGCCCGTCGAGGGCGGGGGAGGTCGTGAAGGCCTCCGGTGCGTCGTCGTCGGGGTCAGTACCCCAGGTCACGTCGACGGCGGCGGGCAACGCCGGAGCGTCCTGCACCGAGGCGTGGTGCCGCGCCCCGGTGGCGGCGAGGACCTCCTCGAGCGCCTGGACGTGGTCGAAGTGCTGGTGCGTGGTGAGCACGTCGGTGATGCGGACGCCGGCTTCCTCGGCGAGGGCGAGCAGGTGGGGTGCGTCGGCGGCGGCGTCGATCAGCAGGGCGTCGCCCTCGACGCTGACCAGGTAGCAGTTGTTGCCCATGGGGCCTACTGTCGTCGTGGTGATCTGTGCTGAAGTCATGGCACCACCATAACCCGTATCCCGTTCGATTATCCGTTCGACTGTGTCCGGGCCGTCACGTACCATGGCGGGGACGAGCACAACGTGCAACCACAACTTGCGACATTCCATGAAGGAGACCCGGGGTGGCTGAGATCCTCACCGTGCGCGGAGCGCGCGAACACAATCTGCAGGGCGTGGACATCGACCTGCCGCGTGAGCGGATGATCGTCTTCACCGGGCTCTCCGGCTCGGGTAAGTCGTCCCTGGCCTTCGACACGATCTTCGCCGAGGGGCAGCGGCGCTACGTCGAGTCGTTGTCGTCCTACGCCCGGCAGTTCCTGGGGCAGATGGACAAGCCGGACGTCGACCTCATCGAGGGGCTGTCGCCGGCGGTGTCGATCGACCAGAAGTCGACGAACCGCAACCCCCGGTCGACCGTCGGTACGATCACGGAGATCCACGACTACCTGCGACTGCTGTTCGCCCGTACCGGCGTGGCGCACTGCCCGGAGTGCGGTGAGCGCATCGAGGCGCAGACGCCGCAGCAGATCGTCGACCAGATCCTGGAGATGGAGCAGGGGCTCAAGTTCCAGGTCCTCGCTCCGGTGGTGCGGACCCGGAAGGGCGAGTTCGTGGACCTCTTCGAGGACCTCGCCTCGGACGGCTACTCGCGTGTGCTGGTGGACGGGGAGACCTACCGCCTGTCCGACCCGCCCACCCTGGAGAAGCAGGTCAAGCACGACATCGACGTGATCGTGGACCGTCTGCAGGTCAAGGAGTCGCAGAAGCAGCGGCTCACCGACTCGGTGGAGACCGCGCTGCGCCTGGCGGACGGCCGGGTGGTCATCGACTTCGTGGGTCTCGACGACTCCGACGACAACCGTTACCGGCGGTTCTCCGAGCACATGGCCTGCCCGAACGGCCACCCCCTGGCGATCGACGAGCTCGAGCCGCGCAGCTTCTCCTTCAACAGCCCCTACGGCGCCTGCCCGGTGTGTGACGGTCTCGGCACCCGCCTGGAGGTCGACGAGTCGCTGATCATCCCGGACCCGGACGCCCCGCTGATCACGGCGATCGCCCCGTGGGCGTCGAGCCCGAACCACAAGTACTTCGACAAACTGCTCGCGGCGTTGGCGGAGAACATCGGCATCAGTGCGCAGACCCGGTGGTCGGAACTGACGAAGAAGGAGCGCAAGGCGGTCCTCCACGGTCACCCCGAGGAGATCACGGTGCGCTACCGCAACCGTTACGGCCGCTCGCGCCAGTACTCCGCGCCTTTCGAGGGCGTGATGCCCTACCTGCACCGCAAGATCGACCAGGCCGAGAGTGAGCACCAGAAGGACCGCTTCCTGGGGTACATGCGCGAGGTCCCGTGCGTGGCCTGTGAAGGCACCCGCCTGCGCCCGGAGATCCGGATGGTCACCATCGGCTCCGAGGTCGGCGAGATGTCCATCGCCGACGTCTCGGAACTGAGCATCGAGGCCGCCAGTGACTTCCTCGACCGGCTGAGCCTGTCCAAGCGCGACGAGATGATCGCCGGGCGCGTGCTCAAGGAGATCCAGGCGCGGTTGACGTTCCTGCTCGACGTGGGCCTGAACTACCTGAACCTGTCGCGTGCCGCGGCCACCCTCTCCGGCGGCGAGGCGCAGCGTATCCGCCTGGCCACGCAGATCGGGTCCGGGCTGGCCGGTGTGCTCTACGTGCTCGACGAGCCGTCGATCGGGCTGCACCAGCGTGACAACAAGAGGCTGATCAGCACCCTCAAGCACCTCCGGGACATCGGCAACACGCTGATCGTCGTGGAGCACGACGAGGAGACGATCCGCACGGCCGACTGGCTCGTGGACATCGGCCCGCGTGCCGGCGAGTACGGCGGACGGATCGTCTACGAGGGCGAGCCGGACGGCATCATCGACGCCGAGGAGTCGCTTACCGGGCAGTACCTGTCCGGGCGCAAGGTGCTCGCCGTGCCGGACAAGCGTCGCCCGGTCGACACGTCCCGCAAGATCACCGTGCACGGGGCGACGGAGAACAACCTCAAGGATGTCACCGTCGACTTCCCCCTGGGGATCCTGACCTGCGTCACCGGGGTGTCCGGCTCCGGAAAGTCGAGTTTGGTCAACGGTATCCTCGCGCAGGTGCTGGCCAATGAGCTCAACGGTGCCCGCCAGGTGCCCGGCCACCACCGCAAGGTCACCGGCCTCGACCAGCTCGACAAGCTCGTACGTGTGGACCAGAGCCCGATCGGGCGGACGCCCCGGTCGAACCCCGCGACCTACACGGGTGTCTTCGACAAGATCCGCAACCTCTTCGCCGAGACCACCGAGGCGAAGGTCCGCGGCTACAAGGCGGGCAGGTTCAGCTTCAACGTCAAGGGCGGGCGCTGTGAGGCCTGCCGCGGTGACGGCACGCTGAAGATCGAGATGAACTTCCTGCCGGACGTCTACGTGCCCTGCGAGGTGTGCGAGGGTGCCCGGTACAACCGGGAGACCCTGGAGGTCCACTACAAGGGCAAGACCATCTCCGAGGTCCTCGACATGCCCATCAGCGAGGCCGCCGAGTTCTTCGCCCCGATCACCTCCATCGCCCGGTACCTCGTGACCCTGGTCGACGTGGGCCTGGGTTACCTGCGGCTCGGGCAGGCGGCGACCACGCTGTCCGGTGGTGAGGCCCAGCGAGTGAAGCTGGCCAGTGAACTGCAGAAGCGCTCCAACGGCCGGACCGTCTACATCCTCGACGAGCCGACGACCGGACTGCACTTCGAGGACATCCGCAAGCTCATGCTCGTCATCCAGGGACTCGTGGACAAGGGCAACACCGTGCTGGTCATCGAGCACAACCTCGACGTGATCAAGGCGGCGGACTGGCTGATCGACATGGGCCCGGAGGGCGGTTCCGGTGGTGGCACCGTGGTCGCCGAGGGCACTCCCGAGCAGGTGGCCGCCGTGGAGGCGTCCCACACCGGCCACTTCCTCAAGGAGATGGTCTGACCGGTCAGGCCTGTCAGACCGTTCAGACCCCGGCGGGGGTGTCCGCCGTGTCGGTGCGGTGGCGTTCCCGCAGTACCGCGGTCACCAGCAGGATCGCACCGCAGATGATGAAGGCTGCGACCTGGATCAGCCCGGCCAGGGCGGACAGGTCGTAGAAGACCAGTTTTGCCGTGGCGAGCAAGGCCAGGGCCAGGCCGACCGCACCGTTGTCCCGGGCGAGCATCATCACGCCCAGGCTCATCCAGGTCACCGACATCACGAGGTGCCCGGCCATGAACGCCAGGTCCCCGGTGCTGAAGGTCATGAAGATCAGCGGGATCGCCGAGCTCACGACGATGAGCAGGACGGCGGCGAGACCGACGATGATCTCCTTCGTCGCTCCCAGCACCCCGGCCGACCGCAGTATCAGCGCCCCGGGCACCGCCAGCAGGACAAGCACCGGCCATGTCAGGATCGGCGAGGCAGGTGTGTCGAACCACGCGGGTGCCACCCGGGGCAGGCAGTAGGCGAGGGTCAGGATGAAGACGGTCCACACCAGGGTGACCGGCAGCCTGTCGGCCAGGACGATCAACGTCGTGGCGATCGCCAGCAGGACGATCATCCACACCATCGCCTCCACCGAGTAGATGTCCATCTGGCGGGTGGCGACCACGATGACGAGGCCGGCGACGCCGCAGCACAGTGCACACCGCAATCCGCCGGCCACGGTCGGTGGATTCTGGTCACCGTCGACCGGTCGCAGTGCGGCCCCGGTGACTGCAGCGCCGACGACCGCGAAGGCGGTGGTGGCACCGGCGATCACCAGGCAGGCCACGACGCCACCGGTCAAGCCGAGGTCGCTGTCGTCGTCGCCGGAGGACGACACGAGGAGCATCACGGGCAACAGCGAGACAGGGATCCACCGGGAGAACACCGACAGTGCCGTCGGCTGCAGCGGCGGCGACAGGGACAGCCACGCCATCACCAGCACCCCGACGAGACCGCTGACGGCCAGCGCCGTGTGCTGGCCGCCGACGTCGAGGACGAGGAGTCCCAGGACGTAGACCGCGGCCGATGTCCCGGACGCGGCGGGCCACGGGCGGTGCCATGTGGTCGTGGCGCCGAGCAGTCCCAGGACGATCAGCGCGAGAGCGTCGAACCGCGTCGTCGCCGTGACGTCGAGCAGGTAGATGATCGCCGGGGTGAGGAACACCGTGCCTGCCGCCACGAGGATCACGGCGAGCGGTTGGCGTCCCCACGCCCAGGCGGTGAACAGGCCTGCCACCGCGAGCGCGGCGACCAGGACGATCCCGGCGGTGGGTGCCAGCCACTCAAGGCCGAACACCAGAACCCAGAGATCGGTGAACAGGCCCAGTACTCCTACACTCAGCAGCGCTGGCGCGGACGGCCCCCGTGGGCTACGACGGTGCACGATGAAGGCCAGGGCGATCAGCGCCAGGCAGATCACCGCTGCACCGGTCACCGCGGTGGCGGGTCCGAGCCAGCCGCGGCTGAACGCCTGGACGGCAAGGAACACCAGTCCGATCACGGTGATGACCGCGCCGAGGATCGAGACCCCGACGGTGATCTTGTCCTTGTCCGCCATGTACGACGCCACGGGGCCGGGGGCGGAGGCAGAGGCGTTCGGGAAAGGACGGTGCGGGACGGCCGCAGTCGGGTACGGATGCCGTGCGGGGTGCTGGATCGGTGGTTGCTGTACTGGTTGCTGCCCGGCAGGTGGCCCGGCAGGCCAGGCCTCGGGGCGTGGCTGCTGTTGCGGCGGGGGAGAGGTGCCCGCAGGCGCCCCCGGATGCTCGGCGTACGTACGGTGCTCTGGGGTCTCTGGGTTGTCTAGGCTTTCGAGTCTGCCGAGGACTTCGGAGGCGATGCGGACGGTGTCCCGGTGTGCGATCTCAGACCTCCGCAGCGACTCGCGTAGGTCTTCCCCCAACCTCCCCAGGTCAGCTCGTGAACCATCCGGTGTGGAAGTTCCATTCATACGCTTTAAGCTAGCAGTGTTCGCCGCGGGGCAGGAGGACTTGTTTCCCGTCCGGGGTACTGCTATGGTCGTGTGCACTACCGCCTGTCAATGATGGCAGGCTGCAAGTGGAGTCTCTCCCACCTGAGACCGCCTTCGTGCAGGGCTCGGGTCAACGAACGGTCGTCGTGTCCACCACAACGTGTGTGGATCGACGGCCGTCCGAGGTGCGGTGCCTGTGCGCCGCCCGGGGGGATTGCGCTCGCAGTACGCGGTACACGTTTCTACCACTGCTACTGAGGAGTTCTCATCAGCGCACAAGCTCGCATAAACGACCGGATTCGAGTTCCCGAGGTCCGACTCGTCGGTCCGGGGGGCGAACAGGTCGGTATCGTCCGAATCGACGATGCACGCAAGCTGGCCTATGACGCCGACCTCGACCTCGTCGAGGTGGCACCGAACGCAAAGCCGCCCGTGTGCAAGATCATGGACTTCGGCAAGTTCAAGTACGAACAGGACCAGAAGGCTCGCGAGGCTCGCAAGAACCAGCAGCAGACCGTGGTCAAGGAGCAGAAGTTCCGCCCCAAGATCAGCGACAACGACTACGAGACGAAGAAGTCCAACGTGGTTCGTTTCCTGGAGAAGGGGTCGAAGGTCAAGGTCACGATCATGTTCCGCGGCCGTGAGCAGTCCCGCCCCGAGCTGGGCTTCCGACTGCTCGAGCGACTCGCCGAGGACGTGCGTGAGTACGGCGTTGTTGAGACCCGGGCCAAGCAGGACGGTCGCAATATGACGATGGTGCTGTCCCCCGTCCGCAAGGGCAAGAAGTAGCACCTCCGACGTCGGTCGGCACCCATTCACGAAGAAGTTAAGGATCCACGATGAAGCAGAAGACCCACAAGGGCACCGCCAAGCGCATCAAGGTCACCGGTTCCGGCAAGCTGCGCCGCGAGCAGGCCAACCGCCGTCACCTCCTGGAGGGCAAGCCCTCCAAGCGCACCCGTCGCCTCAAGGGCACCGAGGACGTCGCTCCCGCCGACGTCAAGCGCGTCAAGCGCCTGCTGGGCAAGGCTTAAGCCTTCCTGCCCGTCTCGACTCGAATCCCGTAATTCCCGGGAACCGAGGGAACAACCTCCGGTGCCCGAACATCAAGAAGCCAGAAGATAAGGACGTCCCACCATGGCACGTGTCAAGCGCTCAGTGAACGCGAAGAAGAAGCGTCGCGAGATCCTCAACGAGGCCTCCGGCTACCGCGGCCAGCGCTCCCGCCTGTACCGCAAGGCCAAGGAGCAGGTCCTCCACTCGAAGACCTACGCCTTCCGCGACCGTCGCGCACGCAAGGGTGAGTTCCGCAAGCTGTGGATCCAGCGCATCAACGCCGCCGCCCGTGCGAACGACATCACCTACAACCGTCTGATCCAGGGCCTGCGTCTCGCCGGCATCGAGGTCGACCGTAAGAACCTCGCCGAGATCGCCGTCTCCGACGCCGCTGCGTTCACCGCCCTGGTCGACGCCGCCAAGGCCGCCCTCCCCGAGGACGTCAACGCCCCCGCGTCCAACTAAGGACCTGCGGCGGTAACGCCGAACGTTTCACCGCGCCCGCCGGTATCGTGCATTTCACGACGCCGGTCGGCGCGGTTTCGTGTATCCACGGCAGGTTGGGGGAGCGGGGCGTTTCATGTCCGGGGTCGGCGCTAGAATCTGGAGCCATGACTTCACTGCCCTCCGCGCCTTCGCCCGCACGCCCCCTCGCCTCCGACTGGCGGACCTGGATGGGCGATGAACCGTTCACCGAACGCACCCCGCGCATCGTCAACGCCGCGAAGCTGCACCGCGCCCAGGCGCGCCGCAAGGCAGGACGCTTTGTCGCCGAAGGCGCCAACGCGGTGACCTCCGCCCTCGCCCACGGTGACGTGGTCGAGGTGTACCTCACCGAGCAGGGCCTGGAGGCCGTCGGCGGCGAGCTCGACCGGCTCACCGCCGAGCGTGAGGTCATTCGGGAATCGGACGCCGACGGCGACGGCCCCGTCGGCGAGGCCCGTGGCGTGCGCGTCCACCTGATCACCGACCGCGCGGCCAGGGCCCTGTCGGAGTCGGTCACCCCCACCGGCATCTTCGCGTTGTGCACCACCTGCGTCACCGACCTCGACGGGCTGGCCGAGCGTGCGCTGCACGGCAGCATGCTCGCCGTGCCCGTGGAGACGGCGGAACCGGGTAACGCCGGTGCGCTCGTCCGCGTCGCCGACGCCACCGGCGCCGCAGGCGTCGTCTTCGCCGGCTCCAGCGTCGACCCGCAGGGCGGCAAGGCCGTCCGCGCCTCGGCGGGTTCGGTCTTCCACCTCCCGGTGGTCCGGCACACCGGCGTCGCCGAGGTCATCGACCAGCTCCACGAGTGGGGCTACACCGTCCTGGCGACCTCCGGTGAAGGGGACGTCTCCCTCGACGACGCCGCCACCGCGCAGGACGGACCGGCGTTGCTCGCCGGCAAGGTCGCCTGGCTGTTCGGCAACGAGGCCCACGGTCTCGGCGACTGGCAGGACCTGGCCGACGTGAGGGTCTCCATCCCCATGGCGGGCATGGCGGAGAGCTTCAACCTTGTCACCGCCGCGGCGATCTGTCTGTACGAGACGGCCCGCGTCGCCCGCCGGGGCTGAGGTCCGCGGTGTTCACGTCCCCGACACCCCGCAGTGGTGGGGGTCATTGGTATTATCTTGAGTCGACTCCAAAAGGGATCGACCGGGACAAGATTGAGTGCGAGGTGCGCTAGGTGGCTGACGACATCGACATGAGTGAAGCCGGGTTGGACGCTGCGGCTGAGGCCGCGGAGAAGGCGTTCTCCGCGGCGGGGAACCTCGACGAGCTGGCCACGTTGCGGCGTGACCACCTCGGCGACGACGCCCCCGTGCCCGCGGCCCGGCGCAACCTCGGCTCGCTGCCGAAGGACCAGCGCAAGGACGCCGGCCGGCTGGTCAACCAGGCGCGCGGACGTATCGAGAAGGCCTTCGCCGCGGCGAAGACCGTGCTCGAGGAGCGGCGCAACGCAGAGGTTCTCGCCGCCGAGCGTATCGACGTCACCGAGCCGACCACCCGTGGCCAGCGTGGCGCGCAGCACCCGATCACCATCCTCTCCGAGCAGATCGCCGACATCTTCGTGGGCATGGGCTGGGAGATCGCCGAGGGGCCGGAGGTCGAGGCGGAGTACTTCAACTTCGACGCCCTGAACTTCCTGCCGGACCACCCGGCCCGCACGCTGCAGGACACCTTCCACGTCGGGCCCGAGGGCTCCGGCCAGGTGCTGCGTACCCACACCTCCCCGGTGCAGGTCCGCACGCTGCTGGAACGCGACGTCCCAGTCTACATCGCCTGCCCCGGCCGGGTGTTCCGCACCGACGAGCTCGACGCCACCCACACCCCGGTCTTCCACCAGGTGGAGGGGCTGGCCGTGGACAAGGGCCTGACGATGGCGCACCTCAAGGGCACCCTCGACCACCTGGCACGCACCCTCTTCGGTGAGGACGCCACCACCCGCATCCGCCCGAACTACTTCCCCTTCACCGAACCCTCCGCAGAGGTCGACGTGTGGTTCCCCAACAAGAAGGGCGGCCCGGGCTGGATCGAGTGGGGCGGCTGCGGCATGGTCAACCCCAACGTCCTGACCGCCATGGGCGTGGACCCGGAGGTCTACTCCGGTTTCGCCTTCGGTATGGGCATCGAGCGCACCCTCCAGTTCCGCAACGGCCTTCCGGACATGCGTGACATGGTGGAGGGCGACGTCCGCTTCACCGAGCCCTTCGGCATCCGTGGCTGATTCCGCAGCAGAACCCCGCACCAACCCGTACCACCTAGAGGAACCGAGCACCCGTCAATGCTGATCTCACAGTCCTGGCTCACCCGCCTTCTCCAGACCTCCACCGCGCCGTTCTCCGTGCCCTCCGAGGAGCTGGACGCCGGCTTCGTGCGCGTCGGCTTCGAGACCGAGGGCTACGAGCGCATCGCCGAGACCACCGGGCCGCTCGTCTTCGGCCGGGTCGCCTCCATCGAGGAGCTCGAGGGGTTCAAGAAGCCGATCCGCTACGTGGACGTCGACGTGGCCGACGCCAACGGCACCGGCGAGCTGCAGCACATCATCTGCGGTGCGCGGAACTTCCGCGAGGGTGACATCGTCATCGTCTCCCTGCCCGGTGCGGTGCTGCCCGGCGGGTTCGAGATCAGCGCCCGCGAGACCTACGGCCGCACGTCCGAGGGCATGATGTGCTCCGCCGCCGAGCTGGGCCTGGCCAAGGTCCAGACCGCCGGCATCATCGCCATCCGTGGCGACGAGGCGCAGGACGCCCGGATCGCCGTGGGCGCGGACGCCCGCGAGTTCCTCGGCCTCGACGACACCGTCTTCGACGTCAACATCACCCCGGACCGCGGCTACGCGCTGTCCGCCCGCGGCCTCGCCCGTGAACTCGCCAGCTCCTTCTCCCTGACCTTCCGCGACCCGGCGAAGGACCCGGCGGCCGCCGCGCTGCCGACCGACCTGCTCGCCGGTCTGCCGCAGGGCACCGGGCGAGGCGATCTGCCGGAGGTGACCGTCGACGAGGCCACGAAGTGTGCCCGTTTCGGCATCCGAAAGGTCGTCGGCGTCGACCCGGCCGCCGAGTCCCCCTACTGGCTGCAGCGTGAACTGCTGCTGTGCGGTCAGCGTCCGGTCAACGCCGCGACGGACGTGACGAACTACGTCATGTTCCTGCTCGGGCAGCCGATGCACGCCTTCGACGCCGACCGCATCACCGGTGACCTGCACGTCCGCCTCGCCCCCGAGGGCAGGACGATCACCACGCTGGACGGTGTGGAGCGCACCCTGTCCGGTGAGGACGTCGTGATCTCCGACGCCACCGGCATCCAGTCGATGGCCGGGGTCATGGGAGGTTCGACCTCCGAGATCTCCGCCTCGACCACCAGCGTGTACTTCGAGGCCGCCTTCTTCGACCAGATCACCGTGGCCCGTACCTCGCGTCGCCACCGCCTGTCCTCGGAGTCCTCGCGTCGTTTCGAGCGTGGCACCGACCCGGCGGTCATCGAGGCCGCCCTCGACTTCGCCGTCGCCCTGCTGACCCGCATCGCCGGTGGCGAGGTCGTCGCCGGTGTCAGCCTGGTCGGTGAGGTTCCCGCCATGCCGGTGATCGACATGCACACCTCGCGTCCGGGCAAGACCGCCGGGATGATCTACCCGACCGGCACCACCGTCTCCCGGCTCACCGAGGTCGGCTGCACGGTCCGTGAGACCGGGGAGCGCGACGCGAACGGGGCCAAGGCCATCGAGGTCACCCCGCCCACGTGGCGTCCCGACCTCACCATGCCCGCCGAGCTCGTCGAGGAGGTGCTGCGGCTCGAGGGGCTCGACAAGATCCCCTCGATCGTGCCCACCGCCCCGGCCGGACGTGGCCTCTCGCCGCGCCAGCGGATGCGCCGTTCGGTCGGTCACGCCCTGGCGTGGAACGGCTACGTGGAGATCCTGCCCAGCCCGTTCATCGCCAACGACGTCTTCGACGTCTGGGGTCTGGACGCCGACGACCCGCGCCGCTCGGCCGTCCGCGTGCTGAACCCGCTGGAGAGCGACGTGGCGACCATCGGCACGAGCCTGCTGCCGTCGATGATCGACTCACTGCGCCGCAACATCACCCGCGGTCAGCACGACGTGGCCCTCTACGGTGTCGAGCAGGTGACCCTGCCCACCGAGGTCTCGGGCACCTCGCCGATGCCCTCGGTGGCGCAGCGCCCCTCCGAGGACGAGGCGGCGACACTGCTGGCGTCACTGCCGTACCAGCCGCTCAACGTCGCGGTCATCGCCGCGGGCGACCGCGTCCTGCAGGGAACCTGGGGTGCCGCCGAGCCTTTCGAGGCGTCCGACGTGCTGGAGGCGGCGACGGTCATCGCCCGCGCCGCCGGCGTCGAGGTCACCCTGCGCAACGCGGAGTACCTGCCGTGGCACCCCGGACGCTGCGCCGAGATCGTCGTGGGTGGCGCAGGCGAAGCGGCGTGGGAGACCGTGGTCGGCCACGCTGGTGAGCTGCACCCGCAGGTCTGCGAGCGGGCCGGTCTGCCGAAGCGGACCGTGGCGCTGGAGATGAACCTCGACGCGTTGCCGCTGGCGGAGTCCTTCCCGCGCCCGGTGCTCTCACCCTTCCCCGCGGTGAACCAGGACGTCGCCGTCGTCGTCGACGAGACGACCCCGGTCGCCGACGTGGAGGCCGCGCTGGTCTCCGGTGCCGGAGAACTGCTGGAGCACATCCGGTTGTTCGACGTCTACCACTCCGACGCCCTGGGCGAGGGCAAGCGGTCGCTGACCTTCACCCTGCGCTTCCGCGCCGCCGACCGCACGTTGACCGAGGACGAGGCGTCCGAGGCACGCGGCGCGGCCGTGGACGCCGCGGCGACCGCCGTCGGCGCGACGCTGCGCGGCTAGACCGCGCGGGGCAGGGGGGCGTCCTGCATAAAAACCGGATTCGTGCATAACTTGCGCTCGTGGTCGTGCGGGTGCATACTTGCACGATGATATCCATCGCAGTCGCAGGCGCCAGCGGGTACGCCGGTGGCGAGGCCCTCCGCCTCCTCCTCAACCACCCCGGCCACGGCCGGGACTTCCGGATCGGCGCACTCACCGGTGCGTCCAATGCCGGCCAGCGCTTCGGGGACCTCGTCCCCGGCCTGCCGCAGCTCGCCGACCGCACCGTCGAGGAGACCACCAATGAGGTCCTGGCCGGCCACGACGTCGCCATACTCGCCCTGCCGCACGGGGTGTCGTCCTCCCTCGACCTCGGCGACACCGTGGTGCTGGACTGCGGCGCCGACCGGCGGTTGACCGACAAGGCCGACTGGGACGCCTACTACGGCGGCGACTACCCCGGCAGCTGGCCCTACGGCATCCCCGAACTGCCCGGCAACCGCGACACCATCGCCGCGGCGTCCGGCGTCGCCGTGCCCGGCTGCTTCCCGACCGGGGCCACCCTGGCCCTGCTGCCCGCCATGGTCGCCGGCCTGATGAGCCCCGAGGTGTCCGTCGTCTCCGTCACCGGCGTCACCGGCGCCGGCAAGAAGCCCGCCGTCGCCCTGCTGGGCGGGGAGACGATGGGCAACGTGCGGGCCTACAAGGTCGGCACGCACCGGCACACCCCGGAGATCGCGCAGAACATCCGTCGCGTCCTGCCTGGTGGTGGTGCCGCTGGGTCCGGTGGCGCGAAGGTCACCTTCACCCCGGTCCTGGCACCGCTGGGACGTGGCATCCTGACCACCGTCACCGCCGCCGCGAACGGCAGCGCCGCCGAGTTGCGCGCCGCCTACGAGGACTACTGCGCCGACGAACCCTTCCTCCACCTGCTTCCCGAGGGCGAACAGCCCGAGGTCAAGAGTGTGGTCGGAACCAACATGGCGCACATCCAGGTCACCGTGACCGACGGTGTGGTGGTCGCCACCAGTGCGATCGACAACCTGACCAAGGGCACCGCCGGCGCCGCCGTGCAGTGCCTCAACCTGATCCAGGGCTGGTACGAGACCGCCGGCCTGCCGATGGCCGGACTGTAGGAGAACAACGGACATGAGCGATACCTTCGACCCGAACGACTCCGCGACCTTCCCGGACCACATCACCGAGCCCCGGGACACCGAGCCGGAGAACGCCGTGGAGCAGACCACCGAGGCCCTCGGCGTCACCGCCGCCGCCGGCTTCCGCGCGGCCTCGACCACCGCGGGCATCAAGCCGTCCGGCAACCCGGACATGGCACTCGTCGTCAACGACGGCCCCGAGTACACCGCCGCGGCGGTCTTCACCCGCAACCGGGTCGTCGCCTCGCCGGTGAAGCTCACCCGCGCGAACAACGACGGCACCTTCCACGCGGTGATCCTCAACGCCGGCAACGCCAACGCGTGCAACGGCGCCCAGGGCGACGTGGACGCCGCGGCCACCGCCGACGCCGTCGCGGAGCACCTCGGCGTGGCGTCCTCCGAGATCGCCGTGTGCTCCACCGGCCTGATCGGCGACACCCTGCCGATGGACAAGATCCTGGCCGGCGTGGAGACCCTGACCGGCCAGGTGGGGGACGACCGGGCGCAGTCCCCGGAGGCGGGCACCGCCGCCGCCGAGGCGATCATGACCACCGACCTGGTCAGCAAGCAGGCCGTGTACCACGGCGACGGCTGGTCCCTCGGCGGTATGGGCAAGGGTGTGGGCATGATGGCCCCCTCGCTGGCCACGATGCTGATCGTGCTGACCACCGACGCCCACGTCGAGGACCCGGCACCCGCGCTCAAGGCGTCCAGCGAGGTCACCTTCGACTGCGTCGACATCGACGGTTCCACCTCCACCAACGACACGGTGATCCTCATGGCCAACGGCGCTTCCGGCGTGACCCCCGACGACGTGGAGTTCCGCGCCGCCGTGCACGCCGTGTGCCTCGACCTGGCGCGCCAGCTCCAGGCCGACGCCGAGGGCGTGACCAAGCGGGTGGCGATCACCGTCACCGGCACCGACTCCGACGCCGAGGCGAAGACCGCCGCCCGCGTCCTCGGGCGCGACAGCCTCTTCAAGTGCGCCATGTTCGGCTCCGACCCGAACTGGGGACGCACCCTCGCCGCCGTGGGCATGGCGCCGGTGGCCATGGACCCCGACGGTATCTCGGTCAGCTTCAACGGCCACCCCGTCTGCGTGGACTCCACCGGCGCCCCCGGGGCCCGGGACGTGGACCTCTCCGGCGAGGACATCGACGTCCTCGTCGACCTCGGCACCGGGGGAGAAGGCAAGGCCACGGTCTGGACCACGGACCTCTCCCACGACTACGTCCACATCAACTCCGCCTACAGCTCCTAGACGACGAGGGAAACACCATGACCGAACCTGACCCCGAGAAGGTCGTCTACCGCGGCGCCACCGACCTCGACCCGGCGACCCGGGCGAACGTGCTCGCCGAGGCACTGCCCTGGCTGCTGCACTACCGCGACAAGATCGTGGTGGTGAAGTACGGCGGCAACGCCATGATCGACGAGGAACTCAAACAGGCCTTCGCCGCCGACATGGCCTTCCTGCGCTCGGTCGGCGCCCACCCGATCGTGGTCCACGGCGGCGGCCCCCAGATCACCGAGATGCTGGAGAAGGTCGACCTGCCCGGCGAGTTCGTCGGCGGGTTCCGGGTGACGACCCCGGAGACCATGGAGTACGTGCGCATGGTGCTCTTCGGCAAGGTCGGACGCGAACTGGTGAACCTCATCAACCAGCACGGCCCCTTCGCCGTGGGCACCTCGGGGGAGGACGCCGGCCTGTTCACCGCCGTCAAGCGCACCGCCACGGTGGACGGGGTCGAGGTCGACCTGGGCCGGGTCGGCGACATCTCCCACGTCAACGCCGAGGTGCTGATGGACCTCATCGACGCCGGACGCATCCCCGTCGTCGCCCCCTTCGCCCCCGACGAGGACGGGCTGGTCCACAACATCAACGCCGACACCGCGGCCGGCGCGCTGGCCGCCGCCGTCGGCGCGGAGCGCCTCGTGGTGCTCACCAACGTGGAGGGCCTGTACACCGACTGGCCGGACAAGAGTTCCCTGGTGTCCAGGATCGCCCCGGACCAGCTCGAGAAGATCCTGCCGGACCTGGACTCCGGCATGATCCCGAAGATGGAGGCCTGCCTGTCCGCCGTGCGCACCGGGGTCTCCGCGGCACACGTGATCGACGGACGTGAGCGCCACTCCGTGATCCTCGAGCTCATGACCGAGGGCGGCATCGGCACGATGATCGCCCGTGACGACTGGGAGTCGCCCCATGCCTGAGAACGACACGAAGAACTGGAAGTCCGGCTGGAAGTCAGCCTGGGAGTCCGCGGTGATGCCCACCTACGGCACCCCGGAGATCGAACTGGTCTCCGGCTCCGGCGCGCGGGTCACCGACGCCGACGGCCGGGAGTACATCGACCTGCTCGCCGGCATCGCGGTCAACGCCCTGGGCCACGCCCACCCGGCGATCGTGCAGGCCGTGAGCGACCAGATCGCCACGCTGGGGCATACCTCGAACATCCACGCACACCCGCAGGCCATCGCGCTGGCCACCGCCCTTCAGGGCCTCATCGCCCCGGACGCCCAGGTGTTCTTCTCCAACTCCGGCGCCGAGGCCAACGAGGCGGCGTTCAAGATCGCCCGGCTCACCGGACGTGGCCGCGTGCTGGCCGCCGAACACGGGTTCCACGGCCGTACCATGGGTGCACTCGCGCTCACCGGCCAGCCGGACAAGCGGGCACCCTTCGAACCGCTGCCCGGCGGCGTGGAGTTCTACCCCTACGGGGACATCGACGCGCTGCGTTCCCTCGTCGAGCAGGACGGCCTGGTGTCTGACACCGCGGCGATCTTCCTGGAGTCGATCCAGGGGGAGACCGGCGTGGTGCCTGCACCCGAGGGTTTCCTGCGTGACGTCCGCGCCCTGTGCGACGAGTACGGGATCCTCATGGTCGTGGACGAGGTCCAGGCCGGGATGGGACGCACCGGACAGTGGTTCGGCTACCAGGTCGAGGACGTCCTGCCGGACGTCGTCACCCTGGCCAAGGGGCTCGGCGGCGGCCTGCCCATCGGCGCCTGCGTCGCCGCGACCCCCGCCGCCCAGCTGCTGGCCAAGGGCCAGCACGGTTCGACCTTCGGCGGCAACCCCGTGGCCTGCGCCGCCGGCAACGCCGTGGTCGACACGATCCGTTCCGAGAACCTTCTCGAGCACGTCGTCGAGATGGAGAAGCTGGTCCGCGCCGAACTGGAGCCGCTGGACACCGTCTCGCACATCCGCGGACGCGGCCTGATGCTCGGCGTGGTGCTCACCGAGGCCCACCCCGGGCTCGTCGGTCAGGCACTGGCCGCCGGACTGCTGGTCAACCAGCCGGCGCCGGACGTCCTGCGTCTCGTCCCCCCGTTGACCGTCACGGAGACCGACCTCCGTGAATCCCTCACCACCATCAAGGAGCTGCTGTCATGACCCGTCACTTCCTCGCCGACGACGCGGTGACCGTCGCCGAACAGGCCGAGATCCTCGACCTGGGTATGGAGATGGTCCAGGACCCCTACCGCACGAGCCTGCGTAACAAGTCCGTGGCCGTGCTGTTCGACAAGACCTCGACCCGCACCCGTTTCTCCTTCGACGTGGGCATCAACCAGCTCGGCGGACACCCCGTCGTGGTGGACTCCGGCAAGTCCCAGATGGGCAAGAAGGAGTCCTACCAGGACACCGGCGCGGTGCTCTCCCGCTTCGTGGACGCCGTGGTGTGGCGTACCGGCGCGCACCAGAACCTGCACGACATGGCGGAGACCGCCACCGTGCCGATCATCAACGCGCTGTGCGACGACTTCCATCCCTGCCAGATCCTCGCCGACCTGCTGACCATCCGTCAGCACAAGGGGGAGCTCAAGGGGCTCAAGGCCGTCTACCTCGGCGACGGGGCCAACAACATGGCCAACTCCTACATGCTCGGTTTCGCCACCGCCGGGGTGGACATCACCATCGCCGCTCCGCAGGGCTTCCAGCCCGAACAGCGTTTCGTCGACCGCGCGCAGGCCCGTGCCGACGAGACCGGTGCCACGCTGACGGTGACCGACCGACCGGACGTGACCGGTGCGGACGTGGTCATCACGGACACCTGGGTGTCCATGGGCATGGACGCCGACCGCGACACCGAGGCGCTGGCGCCCTTCCAGGTCACCGCCGAGATGATGGCGACCGCCGACAAGGACGCGGTGTTCATGCACTGCCTGCCCGCCTACCGCGGCTACGAGGTGGCCGCCGAGGTGATCGACGGTCCGCAGTCGATCGTCTTCGATGAGGCGGAGAACCGGCTCCACGCACAGAAGGCGCTGCTGGAATGGCTGCTGCGCTGAACAACCCGAACGGACCGAACAACACGGGGCCGCTGACCCGCTCGGCCCGGCAGGGACTGATCTCGCGCCTGGTCGAGGGCCGTCGTGTGACGAGCCAACGCCAGCTGCTGGACCTGCTCGCCGACGAAGGGGTCGACATCACCCAGGCCACGCTGTCCCGCGACCTGGTGGACCTCGGGGCGCGCAAGGTGCGCTCCGAGGGGCAGTCGGTCTACAGCCTCGGCTCGCCGGACGGGGAGATCCCCGCCGACGGCCCGGCACGCCTGCGCCGCATCCTCGTGGAACTCCTGGTGGGCACCGACCACTCCGGCAACACCGCGGTGCTGCGCACCCCGCCGGGCGCGGCGCAGTACCTCGCCAGCGTGATCGACCGCTCGGAGCTGCCGGAGGTGGTGGCCACCATCGCCGGTGACGACACCGTCTTCGTGCTGGCGAGGGACCCCGTCGACGGGCGTGCCCTGGCAGAGCACCTCCACGAGATCTCGGTGTCGCCGGCCCCGGCGGTTCTGTCCCCACCGGCCGTGGACGACCACGCACCAGATAGACTTGACCCAACGCAACCCTCATCCGAAAGGACCGACGAACAACATGACTGACCGCGTCGTACTCGCTTACTCCGGTGGCCTCGACACCACCGTCGCCATCCCCTACCTCAAGCAGATGACCGGCGGCGACGTCGTCGCCGTCTCCATCGACCTCGGCCAGGGCGGCGAGGACATGGAGTCCGTCCGCCAGCGCGCCATCGGCGCCGGTGCGGTCGAGTCCATCGTCGTCGACGCCCGTGACGAGTTCGCCGAGGAGTACTGCCTCCCGACCATCAAGGCGAACGCGATGTACATGAAGCAGTACCCGATGGTCTCGGCGATCTCCCGCCCGCTGATCGTCAAGCACCTCGTCGAGGCGGCGCAGCAGCACGGCGGCACCCACGTGGCCCACGGTTGCACCGGCAAGGGCAACGACCAGGTCCGCTTCGAGGTCGGTTTCATGGACACCGACCCGTCCCTGAAGATCATCGCCCCGGCCCGCGACTTCGCCTGGACCCGCGACAAGGCGATCGCCTTCGCCGAGGAGAACAACGTCCCGATCGAGCAGTCGGCGTCCTCGCCGTTCTCCATCGACCAGAACGTGTGGGGCCGTGCCGTGGAGACCGGGTTCCTGGAGGACCTGTGGAACCCGCCGACGAAGGACCTCTACGCCTACACCGAGGAGCCGTCGCTGGGGCAGGCCCCCGACGAACTCACGATCACCTTCAAGGCCGGTAGGCCGGTGGCCATCGACGGCCGCGAGGTCACCGTCCTGCAGGCGATCGAGGAGCTCAACCGCCGCGCCGGCGCGCAGGGCGTGGGACGGCTCGACATGGTCGAGGACCGCCTGATCGGCATCAAGTCCCGCGAGGTCTACGAGGCCCCGGGCGCACTGACCCTGATACGCGCCCACGAGGCGCTCGAGGACGTCACCGTCGAGCGCGAACTGGCCCGCTACAAGCGCGGCATCGACGCCGAGTGGTCCAACCAGGTCTACGACGGACTCTGGTTCTCCCCGCTGAAGCGTTCCCTGGACGCCTTCGTCGAGTCCACCCAGGAGCACGTGACCGGCGACATCCGCCTGGTCCTGCACAACGGTTCGATCGTGGTCAACGGGCGTCGCTCCGACTCCTCGCTCTACGACTTCAACCTGGCGACCTACGACACCGGCGACACCTTCGACCAGACCATGTCGAAGGGCTTCGTGGAGCTGCACGGCCTGTCCTCCAAGATCGCCAACAAGCGCGACCGCGGCGGGAAGTAAGGACATATGACCGACAAGCCGACCGAGAAGCCGATCGAGAAGCACGGCACCAACGAGGGCGCACTGTGGGGCGGCCGGTTCGCCGGCGGACCCACCGAGGCGATGGCCGCGTTGAGCAAGTCGACGCACTTCGACTGGGTGCTGGCCCCCTACGACGTGCTGGCCTCCACGGCGCACGCCAAGGTGCTGCACCGGGCCGGGCTGCTCTCCGACGAGGACCTGGCCACGATGCTCGACGGGCTCACCCGCCTGGGTGAGGACGTCGCGTCCGGCGCCTTCGGTCCGGACGCCGGCGACGAGGACGTCCACGGCGCGATGGAGCGCGGGCTGATCGACCGGGTCGGCCCGGAGGTCGGCGGTCGGTTGCGTGCGGGTCGTTCCCGTAACGACCAGGTCGCCACGTTGTTCCGCATGTGGGTGCGCGACGCGGTGCGTGAGACCACCGACGGGGTGCTCGACGTGGTCGACGCCCTGGTCGCGCAGTCCCAGGAGAACCCGGACGTGGTGATGCCGGGCAAGACGCACTTCCAGGCGGCACAGCCGGTGCTGCTGGGACACCAGCTGCTGGCGCACGCGCAGCCGTTGCTGCGCGATGTCGCCCGGTTCCGTGACCTGGACAGGCGTCTGGCCGTGTCCCCGTACGGCTCCGGCGCGCTGGCGGGTTCCTCGCTGGCGCTGGACCCGGAGGCGATTGCCGCGGACCTCGGTTTCGACTCCGCCGGCGACAACTCGATCGACGCGACGAGTTCGCGCGACTTCGCCTCGGAGACCTCCTTCGTGCTGGCGCAGGTCGCCGTGGACCTGTCGCGTCTGGCCGAGGAGATCATCGCCTGGTCGACCCCCGAATTCGGCTACGTGACCCTCGCGGACGAGTGGTCGACCGGTTCGTCGATCATGCCGCAGAAGAAGAACCCGGACGTCGCCGAGCTGATGCGTGGCAAGACCGGCCGGCTCATCGGCAACCACACCGGCCTGCTGGCCACGCTCAAGGCACTGCCGTTGGCCTACAACCGTGACCTGCAGGAGGACAAGGAGCCCATCGTCGACTCGGTGGCGCAGCTGCGGCTGCTGCTGCCGGCGATGGCCGGGCTGGTCGGCACGCTGACCTTCCACCCGCAGCGTCTGCGCGAGCTCGCTCCCGCCGGGTTCACCCTGGCCACCGACCTCGCCGAGTGGATGGTCCGCCAGGGTGTTCCCTTCCGCGACGCCCACGAGGCGTCCGGTCAGTGCGTGCGCATCGCCGAGAGCAGGGGAGTGGACCTGGTCGACCTCACCGACGACGAGCTGTCCGGCGTGCACCCGGGGCTCACCCCGGAGGTCCGCGAGGTCCTCACCGTCGACGGTGCGGTGGCATCGCGCTCGACCCGCGGCGGCACCGCCGGCGTGCGGGTCGCAGAGCAGCTCGGACGCGTCGAGGACGCGGTCGCCGACGCGCGGGTGTGGACGGGGACACCGCTGCGCTGATAGCGTCCGGTGTCATGAACACCATGTACGCCGTCAACTACACCGCCGCACGGCTCCGGTCCGCCGGAGTCGTCGGTGGGTGCACACGGTAACGCGCGTCGTCGCGCGTCACCCGGGGGAAGTAGACAACGCCAACAGGCGCACCCGCCGCTCAGCCAGTCCAGCCGGGCGGCGCTTTCGGCGTGCCCGGAACACGTCCCGGACGCAGGTCCACACCAGGACCCGTCGGGACAGCTTTTCCGCGGAGTGTGCATTTCCTTGCCTACCTACAGGCCCAACAACGGTCGTCACGAGAACGGCCAGAACTACCTCGTCAACGACGCGACGATCAGGAAGGTCGTCGGACTCGTCCACCGAGATGACGGCGATGACAGAGTTGACAGAGATGACAGAGGCGACACCGTCGAGATCGGTCCCGGTCACGGTGCGCTGACGTTCCCGCTCCAGGACCGGGTCCTGCGCGGCGGAGGCGGCGGGTCGCTGACCGTCGTCGAGATCGACCCGGACAACGTCCGGTGGCTGGAGCAGAGACTGGACCCGGCCGTCCACATCGTCGAGCAGGACTTCCTCGAGTTCCTCCTGCCCGACTCGCCGTACCGCATCGTGGGCAACCTGCCGTTCCACCTGACCACGGCGATGCTGCGACGGGTCCTGCATGCTCCGGGGTGGACCGATGCGGTGGTGATCACCCAGTGGGAGGTCGCACGGCGACGCGCCGGTGTCGGTGGCGCGACGATGATGACGGCGCAGTGGTGGCCGTGGATCACCTTCGACCTCCACGGACGGGTGCCCGCCGGGCACTTCCGTCCGCGTCCGACGGTGGACGGGGGAGTGCTGGTGATGAGTCGACGGCGCGAGCCTCTCCTCGACGTCCGGGACCGTGCACGCTACCGTGCCTTCGTTCATGGGGTCTTCACCGGGAAGGGCCACGGGATCAGGCAGATCCTGGTCCACGCGTCGCGGCGACGCGGGCCCGGCGGCATCCGCGGCCGTGGCGTGCGGGACGTGCAGGACGCACTGCGTGAAGCGGGTGTGCCGGACGCTGCACTGCCCAAGGAGCTGGACGCCACGCAGTGGGTCAGCCTGTTCACCACCCTGTGCGGACGGGGGCCGCGAATGCGGATAGACTGAGCGCATGATCGATTCCCGACTTCTCGAGATCCTCGTGTGCCCCCAGGACAAGCAGTCCCTGGAGGTCCACGGTGACTATCTGGTCAACCCACGGCTGAGCGTGGCCTATCCGGTGCAGGACGGCATCCCCGTCCTGCTCGCCGACGAAGCCGTCAGCTGGCCGCTGACCGGTATCTAACTCCATCACGGGAAGTACAGAAGGAACCACAGGAATGACCGACAACACCAACATCCTCGACGAACTGCAGTGGCGGGGCCTCGTCGCACAGTCCACCGACCTCGACGCCCTCCACGAGGAGCTCGACACCCCGACCACCGCCTACGTCGGCTTCGACCCGACGGGCCCGTCGCTGCACGCCGGGCACCTGGTGCCGCTGCTGATGCTGGCGCGTCTGCAGCGTGCCGGGCACACGCCGATCGTCATGGCCGGCGGTGCCACCGGCATGATCGGAGACCCGCGCGACGTCGGGGAGCGCACCATGCTCTCGGTCGACGAGGTCGCAGCGAACGTCGAGCGGATCAAGAAGCAGCTCGCACGGTTCGTCTCCTTCGAGGGGGACAACGCCGCGATCCCGGCGAACAACATCGAGTGGACCGAGAAGATGACGGCCATCGACTTCCTGCGTGACCTGGGGAAGAACTTCGGCCTGAACACGATGCTCGCCAGGGACACGGTGAAGCGTCGCCTTGAGTCGGACGGGATGAGCTACACCGAGTTCTCCTACATGCTGCTGCAGGCCAACGACTTCGTGGAGCTGCGTCGCGCGCACGACTGCCGGCTGCAGATCGGTGGATCCGATCAGTGGGGCAACATCGTCTCGGGTGTCGACCTGAACCGTCGGCTGGACGGGGAGACCGTCCACGGCCTCACCGTCCCACTGGTCACGGACTCGGAGGGACGCAAGTTCGGTAAGTCCACCGGTGGCGGCAAGCTCTGGCTCGACCCGGAGATGACCAGCCCGTACAGCTGGTACCAGTACTTCCTGAACGCGGCGGACGCCGACGTGATCCGTTACCTGCGTTGGTTCACCTTCCTCGACCAGGTCGAGCTGGACCGGTTGGCGCAGGAGGTGGCTGAGCGACCGTTCAAGCGGGAGGCCCAGCGGGTGCTCGCCCGTGAGATGACGTCCCTGGTCCACGGTGACGAGGCGGTGGCGAAGGTCGAGAAGGCTGCGGAGGCACTCTTCGGTAAGGCAGAACTCGCCGAGCTCGACGAGCAGACCCTGGGAGGTGCACTGTCGGAGACCGAGGTCGCCGAGGTCGCACCGGGGACCGGGGTCGTGGGCCTGTTGGTCGCCACCGGACTGGAGAAGTCGAAGGGTGCTGCTCGCCGGACGATCGGTGAAGGTGGTGCCTACGTGAACAACGTGCGCGTCTCCGACCCGGAGTGGGCACCGGGTTCGGAGGACCTCCTGGCCGGTGACTGGCTCGTGCTGAGGAAGGGCAAGAAGCGCTTCGCCGGCGTGCACGTCGGCTAGAACATCCCTTCCACGGAAGGAGAAATGGCCCCGCAACCCGCTGACCAGCGAAGTTGTGGGGCCATCGGCATGTGTGTAGATTAATGCGAGTCAGCGAGACACCGGGACACAGTCCGGGTGGTGCTGGCACGAGGTGCACACTTCATCGGCTGTTAACCGCCGGGTTGCGTACTCGCAACGTGATGGTGTACCTTGAATCTCAGCCGCAACGGCGTCCCCTTGATTCTTCTTGGTGGGTTAGTTGTGTGCGTGTGTTGTTTGAGAACTCAATAGCGT
>JAKDIS010000124.1 GCA_030450335.1 Corynebacterium sp.
GTCGAAGGCGGCGTCGGTGAGGGAGGTGGACTCGCCGGACTCGGCGTTGAGGAGCTGGACCTGCAGGACGAAGCGGCAGAAGGCGCGGATGGTGTCGTCCGGCCCGTCGAGGCCGAGGTCGGCGGTGATGGCGTCGGCGAGGGAGTCCTCGTGGCGCAGCCACATCCGCTGGGCGTACTCGCTGAGGGCGGGGGAGTCGTCGATGAGTTTGATGAAACGTTCGTGGGAGCCGGCGGGGGCGTCGTCGTGCCAGGCGTCGTCGCGGTAGAACTGCCGCAACGCGTCGGGGATGCTCGTGCCGTCCGGCCGGTCGGCGACGGCGGCGATGAGGCTCTCGCGCATCTCGTCGTCCTCGTCGACGGCGATGGCCTCCTTGCAGGAGAAGTGGGCGAAGACGGTGGTGGGGGAGACGTCGGCGGCGTCGGCGATCTCGCGGACGCTGACGTTGTCGAAGCCGCGGGCGAGGAAGAGCTCCAGGGCGGCGTCGGCGATGGCGCGTCGGGTGGCGGCCTTCTTGCGCTCGCGACGGGTGGGGGCGGTACCTCTGCTGTCTTCTGCCATGGGCACCACACTAGCGCCAGAAGTGTAATTGATACAACACTGGATTGACTTCGAAACTGTACCGAGTACAGTTTCGAACCATGACAACCAATGACACCGCGGCGACCTCCCGCTGGGCCTGGCCCATGCTCGTCACCGTCACCATGCTCAACGTGATCGGCATGACCATCGTGCTGCCGATCCTCCCCTTCGTCGTGCGCGACGCCATGCCGTCCTTCGGCACACTGGCCCTGTGGGTCGGCCTGCTCGAGGCGGTGAACGCGTTGTGCGCCTTCCTCGCAGCCCCCGTCCTCGGCGGGATATCGGACCGGTGGGGACGCCGCCCCGTTATCGTTATCGGGGCTTTCGGCGCGGCCGCCGGATTCCTCATCTTCGCCCTCGGCGGGTTCCTCGCCGGCTCGCTCAGCGGTGCGATCTGGCTGCTGCTGCTCGGGCGCGTGGTCCAGGGCGTCACCGCCGGTGACATGCCTGCCCTGTTCGCCTACGTCGCCGACATCACCACGGCCGAACAGCGCGCGAAGCGTTACGGGATGCTCGGCGCCCTCACCGGCATCGGCTTCATGATCGGGCCGGCCCTCGGCGGTCTGCTCGCCGCGCACAGCGTGGACCTGCCCGTCCTCGCCACCGCCGCGGTGGCGTTGACCGTCGGCGTGGTCACCCTCGTCGCCCTGCCCGAGAGCCACGCCCCGGAGAACAGGGCGGACCGGCTCACCGTGGAGCAGATCCACCCGCTGCGTGTCTTCCGGCAGGCTTTCGCCCGTCCGTCGCTGCGTATGCTGCTGACCGGGCTGCTGCTCGTGGCGATCCCGTTCAGCTTCTTCGTCAACAACTACAGCGTGCTGGCGATGGACACGGTCGACTGGTCGCCCACGCAGATCGGACTGCTGAACTCCTGCATCGGGGTGCTCGACATCGTGATCCAGGGCGTGCTGCTCGGCATCCTGCTCAAGTGGGTCGGTGAGCGCGGGGTGATCCTCGGCGGCATCGTGGTGCAGGCCCTCGGCGTGCTGGCTCTGGCGCTGCTGGCGTCGGTGCTGCAGCAGCCGTGGCTGCTGATCACCGGCACCCTGATGCTGGGTGCCGGTGAGGGCCCGATGACCGCCACGCTCAACGGCGTGCTCTCCACCTCCGTCGGCGACGACGAGCAGGGTTGGCTCGCCGGGGTGACGCAGGGGATGCAGAACGCCGTCGGCGTGGTCGTCCCCCTGGCCGTCGGTGTGCTCTACGGCATCGGCTCGGGCGTGCCCTACTGGATCGCGCTGGTGCTGCTGTGCGCGGCGTTCGTGATCCTGTCGCGCGCCTCCTTCGCCAGCCCGTCCCGCGTGACCCCCGCTGACCCCGCCGGGTCTGCAGCATCCTCGGACGCGGCGGAAGCGGGGACGCTGAGCGGGGCCGCGACTACCGCGTAGTGAGGGGTGAGAGGAGTTCCCCGCCGCGCATGACCGTGGACACCTGGAGGGTGGTGTCGAGCACGACGAGGTCGGCGCGTCCGCCGACGTGCAGGCCGACGGTGGGGAAACCGACGGCGCGGGCGGGGTTGACCGAGGTCTGCCGGACGGCCTGCAGCAGCGCTGCATCGCGGTCTCCGTCGGTGCCGTGCTCCACGGCGAAGCGGAACAGCTGGTCCATCGTCGCGGTGCTGCCGGCGATGGTGTCGGTCCCGGCGACGTGCGCCACGCCGCCGGTCACGTCCACACCGAGGGTGCCGAGACGGTAGGAGCCGTCCGGCATGCCCGCGGCGGCCATGGCGTCGGTGACCAGGGTGACCCGGTCCGGCCCGACGAGGTCGCAGACGCCGCGGTAGAGCGAGGGGTGCAGGTGGACGCCGTCGCCGATCATCTCCACGGTCACCCGCGGGTCCTCCACCAGGGCGGTGACGGGGCCGGGTTCGCGGTGGTGGACCGGGCGCATGGCGTTGAACAGGTGGGTTCCCACTCGCGCGCCGGCGTCGATGGCCGCGAGGGTCTGTTCGTAGGACGCGTCGGTGTGGCCGACGGCGGCGACCGCGCCGGCGTCGACGGTGCGTCGCACCGCGTCCAACGCCCCGTCGAGCTCGGGGGCGAAGGTGACCATGCGCACGGTGCCGCGCGCGGCGTCGAGCACACGGGTGAGCTCGCCGCCGTCGGGGTGGCCGGGGTGGCGCAGGGCGGTCGGGTCGTGCGCGCCCTTCTTCGCCGGGGAGAGCCACGGCCCCTCGAGGTGGATGCCGCCGACCAGGCCGTCGCGGACGTGGGCCGACAGGACGTCGACCTCGCGCAGCAGCTCGTCGGGGTGCGCCGACACCAGCGACGCCATGATCGTGGTCGTGCCGTGGGCGGCGTGCATCGCCACGGCGGTGGCGGTCTCCTCGTCGGTGGCGACGGGGAACGCCCCGCCCCCGCCGCCGTGGACGTGCATGTCCACGAACCCGGGCACGACGGTGACCTCGCCGAGCGCCAGCACGTCCTGCGCCGTCGCGGCGTCCTGCACGTCCTGCGGCGGCGCGCCGGCGCCGAGGGCGCTCACCGTGTCCCCGGTGACCTCGATCCAGCCGGGACGCAGGACCTCGTCGCCGGTGACCAGGACGTCGGCGGTGATGAGCGTGCTCACAGGCCCTGCCAGACGGGCTTGGCGGCGTAAGTCGCACGGTAGTAGTCGGCGAGCTGCAGGCGTCCGGCCGCGGCCTCGTCCACCAGGACGGAGACGTGCGGGTGGTGCTGCAGGATCGTCGCCGGCCACAGGGCGCTCACCCCGCCCTCGGCGAGCTGGTGTACGGCCTCGGCCTTGTTCTGGCCGGTGGCCACCAGCACGATGTGGCGGGCCTCCATGATCGTGCCGAGACCCTGGGTGAGGCACTGAGTGGGGACCTTGGACAGGTCGTCGTCGAAGAAGCGGGCGTTGTCGACACGGGTCTGGTGGGTCAGCGTCTTGATGCGCGTGCGCGAGGCAAGCGAGGAGCCCGGCTCGTTGAAACCGATGTGGCCGTCGGTGCCGATGCCGAGGATCTGCAGGTCCACGCCACCGGCGGCACGGATGGCGTCGTCGTAGGCGAGGCAGGCCGCCGGGATGTCCTCGGCCAGGCCGTCGGGGCCCTGCACGGCGTCGTCGGCGAAGTCCACGCGGGAGGTGAACTCGCGCCGGATGACGGTGGAGTAGCGCTCCGGGTGTCCGGCGGCCAGACCCACGTACTCGTCGAGGGTGAAGGCGCGGGCGCGGGCGAAGGAGAGCTCGCCGGCGTCGTGGCGGGCGACGAGGTCGTCGTAGACGGGCAGGGGGGACGACCCGGTGGCCAGCCCGAGGACGGCGTCCGGCTTGCGCTCCAGCAGCGTCGCGACGGCCCTGCCGGCCAGCGCGCCGGCGGCACCTGCGGCGTCGGTGGCGCCGGGCAGGATGATGATCTCCATGGTGGGTTCTCCTACTTCTTCTTCTCGGTCTACTTCTTTTTGGTGACGGTGAACAGGGGACGCATCGTGGACACCGGGGCTTGCGGCTCGGCGAGCTCGTCGACGGTGGCGCCGCGGGCGTCCATCACGACGACCGGCACGACGGTGGGGTACCCGGCGGCCTCGACGGAGGCGACGTCGTAGGTGATCACCGGCTGGCCCTGGACCACACGGTCACCCTTGGCGGCGTGGAGGGTGAACCCCTCGCCCTTGAGCTTCACCGTGTCCAGCCCGAGGTGGACGAGCACGGCGGTCTTGTCGTCGGTCATGATGGCGTAGGCGTGGGGCAGCAGCTGCATGAGCTTGCCGGACACCGGTGCGACGGCCTCGACGATGCCGTCGGTGCCGGCGGTGATTGCGGGCTCGATGGCCAGGCCCGGGCCGACGGTGCCGGCGGCGAAGGTCTTGTCCGGCACCTCCGACAGGGCGACGGTGCGGCCCTGGACCGGGGCGCGGACCAGCGTGGGGCCGGGGAGTGCGTCGGCGGCGACGGCCTCGTCCGGGGTCTCCTGCTGCGCAGTCTCGACGACGGGCTCTGGTGCAGCGGTGGGTGCCGCGGCCGGCGCGGGGCCGGCGAGCGCGGCCTTGATCTCGTCCTTCAGGACGTCCGACTGGGTGCCGAAGACGGCCTGCACGTTGTTGCCGACCTCCATGACGCCGGCGGCGCCGAGGGCGCTCAGCGCGCCCTTGTCCACGCTGGACTTGTCGGCGACCTCCATGCGCAGACGGGTGATGCAGGCGTCGACGCCGACGAGGTTGTCGCGCCCACCGAACGCGGCGATGAGCCGCTCGGCACGCTGCGTGCCGGACGCTGCGCCGGACGTTTCAGCGTCCTGCGCTTCCTGTGCGGCGAGGGACGCCTCGTACTCGTCGTCCGGCACGCGGCCGGGCAGACGCAGGTTCCAGCGGGTGATCGCGAAGCGGAACATCACGTAGTAGACCACCGCGAAGATCAGGCCCTGCGCCACCAGCAGCAGGATGTTGTGTGCCGCCGGTGCACGACCGTAGAGCAGCAGGTCGATCAGGCCCGCGGAGAAGGAGAAGCCCAGGTGGATGTCCAGCAGGTGTGCGACCGCCAGGGACAGGCCGGTGAGCACGGCGTGGATCACGTACAGCGGGAACGCCAGGAACATGAACGCGAACTCCAGCGGCTCGGTCACGCCGGTGAGGAAGGCGGTGAGGCCGGCGGCGCCGAAGATGCCCACGGCCACCGTGCGCTGACGCGGCTTGGCCACGTGGATCATGGCCAGGGCGGCTGCGGGCAGACCGAACATCAGGACCGGGTAGAAACCGGAGGTCAGCAGGCCGGCGGACTGGTCGCCAGCGGCGAACCGGCTGAGCTCGCCGGTGACCAGGCCGTTGGCGCCCTCGTAGTCGCCGTAGATGAACCAGATGAAGGTGTTGAGGATGTGGTGCAGTCCCAGCGGGATGAGCATGCGGTTGGCGAAACCGTAGATGAACGCGCCCAGTGCACCCGAGCCGGCGATGAACTGGCCGACGGAGGTCAGGCCGCTGTTGAACAGCGGGTACACGTAGGCCATCGCGAAGCTGACGAACAGCACCGTGAGCGACACGACGATCGGCACGAAGCGCCGTCCGCCGAAGAATCCCAGGTACGGGGGCAGTTCGATGTTGTGGTACCTGTCGAACAGCCAGGCGGTGATCAGGCCGACGATGATGCCGCCGAAGACGCTGTAGTCGATCATCGCCTGGTCGCCCGCGGCGTCCTCCACGCCCTCCAGGACGACGGGGGACATGGAGTCGAAGACGGAGGTCATCACCAGGTAGCCGGCGACGGCGGCCAGGGCGGTGGAGCCGTCGGCCTTCTTCGCGAAGCCGATGGCCACACCGACGGCGAAGAGGATGGCGAGGTTGCCGAAGATGCCGTCACCGGCGGCGCTCATCGAGTCGAAGAACGGGCCGATGACGGGGATGTCGGTGCCGCCGAGCATGTCGTCCTGCCCGAGGCGCAGCAGGATGCCGGCGGCGGGGAGCAGGGCGATCGGCAGCATGAGGCTCTTGCCGAGCCTCTGGAGTTGGGCGAACCCGGGGATGCGCAGGCCGCCGCGCTTCTCGGCTGGGGTTTCGCCGGTGGGTGGTCGGGGAGTGAGGACGGGCATGGGATTCTCCTCGCGTGGGTGGGACCCAGGGTGGGCCAGTACCGCCAATATTGGACTAGACCAATTCGCCGTGTCAAGGGTCACGTCCGCGGGTGGATTGCCCGGGCTACACCCGCCCCCGGTACGGTGGTCGCATGAAGGTGCCCAAGTACTACCTGGTCAAGAGTCAGATCCTCGAGCTCATCGACGACCTCGACCCGGGCACCACCGTCCCCACCGAACGTGAACTGGCCGAACGTTTCGGCACGTCACGCACCACCGTGCGCCAGGCCATCGCCGAACTCGTCTCCGACGGACGCCTGGAACGCACCCAGGGCAGCGGCACCTTCGTGGCCTCCCCGAAGATGATGCTGCTGCCGCAGGTCTCGTTCTCCAGCAACGCCGAGTCCGAGGGCTGGCGTCCCGGGCGCGTGGTGCTCTCGGCGCGTTGTGAGCAGGCGTCCGACAGCGTGGCCGAGCACCTGAGGCTCGAGGACGGTGCACTGGTCACCCGCTTCGAGGTGCTGCGCACCGTGGACGGCGAACCGCTCGCCCACGAGACCGTGCACCTGCCCGGCGACCTCACCGAACTGACCGACCGGTTGGAGGCGCAGGACTCGCTGTACCGCATGCTCGCCGAGGAGTACGAGATGGGCATCGTCGAGGTGGAGGACGTGGTGGAGACCGTGCCGTGCAACCCGGTGCGTGCCGACCTGCTCCGGGTTGCGACGGGGCTGCCGCTGCTGCTCGTCCACCGCACCGGCTTCGGCGAGGACGGCTCGCGGGTGGAGTGGACGGAGTCGGCGTTCCGCGGCGACCGCTACCAGTTCGTGTCGCGGCGGCGGCTGGG
>JAKDIS010000125.1 GCA_030450335.1 Corynebacterium sp.
GATCTGGGGTGCGGCCCTCGAAAAGACCGCGGACGTCGGACGCCAGGGCGTCCTTCGCCTGGTCGTCCAATCCTGATGGCAGCAGGTCGCGGACCGCGTCCTGTGTGGGGTCGGCGAGGGTGGCGATCCGCCGGCAGACGTCGAGGGGCAGGTCGTGGATGTGGGAGGTCATGTCCTGTCCGTCACTCCCCGAACCGGGGGCCGTCGAAGGTGGGCGCCTCGAAGGACGGTGCCTCGAAGGACGGTGCATCGAACGTCGGCGTCTCGAAGGGGGCGGCCTCGAACACGGGCATCTCCGTGGAGGTGACCGGCACGTCGGCGGCGGCCTCGGGCTCGCCGCCGAGGTTGGACAGGGCGGTGGTGCGTCCGAACTGCACCAGGGTGGCCGAGCGGGTCAACGTGTGGGACGCGTCGCTGCGCGTGCGGTCGAGACGGCACACGTTCGGGTCCATCGACGTGGCGCCGTCGTTCAGCGCGACGGTCGACACCACGTCCTGCAGGAAGTTGCCGGCGACCCGGTTGTCGGTGTGCAGGGTGCTGAGGAACTGCTCCTTGGTGGTGGACATCGGAGCACCGTTCTCGAAGTAGAGAACCGTGTCGATCGTCTCGGCGAGTTCGCGTCCGAAGTTCTTCGACGCCTCGGGGGAGCCGATGATCCGCGCCCAGTGCTGGCGGGTGTGGTCGCGGTCCTCCAGCTGCGGGGCGACCGACCAGGCGGTCAACCGGTCGAGCGGCGAGCCGGTGCCGGCACCGGACTGGCCGCGCAGCTGCCCCTCCGGCGGGGTGTGCTCGCCGGTGTGGTGCGACAGGCTGGCGGCCGCGTCCTCCATGAGGGAGTCCAGGGCGTTGGACGCCCACTGCGAGGGGAAGAGCTTCTCGCGGATGGAGTTGACCAGGGGGACGAGCTTCTCGTCGGGGACGGCGGCCTGCCCGATGCGGGTCGACAGCGGCAGCCCGGCCGACGGCGACGCCAGCCCCTCACCGGTGGACAGGTCACGGCCCAGCGGGAGCGAGATCGCCCGGCCCAGCACCGTCGACCAGCTCAGGAGCTGCCGGTAGGCGGCGATCTGGCGGTTGTAGTTCTCCATCGCCGCGTTCACGTTCGTGCCGGTGATCTGCACGTTCGCCCGGAACAACCGCAGGTTCTCGAGGTAGCGTTCCACCCCGCGCCGGGCACGGGCGTAGGCCACCATGTGGATGACCATCAGCACGAAGGAGCCCAGCAGGAACCAGCCCAGCGCCCAGCGCCAGTCGAAGCCGGAGAAGAAGCTGAGCTGCCACTCCGACTTGTAGTGGATGGTCGTCGAGTAGGCGAGGAACAGGATCAGCAGGAACTCGAGCCCCAGGAGGGAGAAGGTGGTCCTCGTGTAGGCCGAGTTCCTTCCGGCGGTGTCTCGGTGGTCGAGGTCGTCCAGGTTCTGCTTGTGCCGGTCGTACCTCTCCAACTGGTCGTGGACGTTGTGGCGGGACTGGTCGATCAGCCCGGTCAGGCCTTCGCCGGTCTGCCAGGCGAAGCTGCGGGACGCGGTCTGCTTCCACGCGGCGAAGTCCGCCTGGAGCTGCCGGATCTCCGGCTCGCGGGTCTGCCCGGCGACGAAGGCGATGCCCTCCTCGTAGGCGGCGGCCTTGCGCGCGTCGAAGGGACGGATGGTGGCGTCCTCCTCGGAGATGCCGAGGCGCTGGCCGAGCAGCGGGTGGAAACCGTGGAAGGAGTCGTCGACGTCCGGGACGGCCTGCCAGCCCTGGCGGACGATGGCGCGGTTGCCCCAGGCGTCCTTCGGGGACTGCAGGTTGCCCTGCTGGCGTTCGGTGCCGTCCACCAGTGTCAGCGAGATGTCCTTGTAGGAGTCCCACATCTCGGAGAGCTGGGGGACCTCGCCGACGCGCACGCCGGACTGCAGCGCCTGGCGGCGGTACCAGGCGGCGGTGGCGGACATGTCGTCCAGCGACATCGACTGGGCGGGGGACGACGCCGAGTTCGAGACCACCCGGACCGGGGAGTCCTCACCGTAGAGGAAGGTCTGGGTCCGGTTCTCCGCGGCGCGCAGCGTGGCCTGCCCGGCCTTCTGCGCCCAGCTCTTCGGACTGCCCAGACCCATGCGGAAGTAGTCGCCGAGGAAGGAGAACAACGCCTTCCACCACTTCTTGCGCACGACCTGTCCGCTGTCCTCCGGCTGCATGGGGGTGGTCAGAGACGGGCCGTGCTCGGCGAGCAGGCGTTGGGCCATGGCCTCGGGCACGCCCTCGTCCTGTCCCAGGTAGCTGGCCTGACGTCCGTCCGGGGTGACCGGCTGCGGCAGCCGGTCGCGGACGTCGGACGCCTGGCGGCGCAGCTGGTCCTCGACCGTGGAGGCGTCGATGGTGCGGTGGTACGAGCGTGCCAGACGCACGCGGTACTCGCCGCCGGTGGAGATCGGCGCGCCGTTGTCCTCGGTCAGCGCGCAGCCGGTGGCGCTGGACCACAGGCCGGTCAGACCGCACAGCGTGGGTGCGGCGACACTGGCGATGTCCGTGGGGTCACCGGCCCTGAGCACCGGCTCCAGTGGGGTGTGCGGGGCCTCGGAGTCCTCCGGGGCGATGGCCACGGTGGTCGGCCACGACTGGTGGCTGGTGGGGCTCCAGTTGCCGCGCGGCACGCGGGGCAAAAGGACCCGCACGCGGCCCGGTGCCGTCGACAGGCGCGACTCGACCGCGTTGGTCCACCGGTCGACGGCACCCATGTCGAGTCCGGCGCTGGTGGTCGTGGTGTCCGTGGCGCTCTCCACGTCGAGTGCGAGGAAGAGGATGGTCCCGGAGATCGTGCGCAACGCCTGGTCGAGGGGCAGGATGCGTTGGCCGCTCCCGCTGACAACGCGTACGGAGGGCGTGGCCGCCGCCGAGTCCGGCAGCCGGGGGTCCACCCAGTAGAACGGCTTGACCATGCCGAGCGAAGACAGGTCGGTCAGGTTGCGGCGCACCTGGTCGGCCACGGTGCCGTGGCCGAAGAAGATGACGGTCGGTGTGGTGTCGGTGGCGCTCATCAGAACAGGTCACCCCCGAAACCGGTGAAGGTCGGGCCGGACGTCGGGGCGGGCTGGCCGGCCGGCGGGCCGCCGGGTAGACCACCGGGCATCCCGGCCGGCGCCGCGGGCGCCTCGGCGCGCTGCTTCGCCTCGTCGAGCCTGGTCCGCAGTTTCGCGGTCATCTCGACCACGTCCGGGGCGAGGTCGTGGAACAGCGGCATGTTCGAGGCGTAGGAACGCTCTCGCACCGTGGCCCACGGCTTCTCCTGGGTCTGCGCACCGGGCAGGCCGGAGCCCTGACCGGGGATGAAGGCGTCGGCGTTGGTGGCGTAGGACGTGAGGTAGCGGGTCACGATGCCGTGGCGCTCCTCGACGTCGGCGCCCTGCGGCGCCTGGTCGGGACGCTCGCCGGAACCCAGGAAGGTGCTCAGACGCTCCACGACCGGGTGGATGATGTTCGTGCCGTCCGGTGTGGGGCCCTCGGTGGCGTTGTCGTACAGGCCGCGCAGCAGCTGGTAGGGGCGCAGCGACCAGGCAGGCTGGCCCTTGTCGTTGCGGGTCTGGATGTTGGCGTAGGCCAGCAGGACCGACTCGATCACGGCCGGCATCCAGTCGATCTTGTGGCGCATCTCCTTCGGCGGGGTGAGCAGCGGGTGCGGGAAGGGCACCCACTCGGAGCGGGCGTCGTCGTACACGTGCGCACGTGCGGTCGGCAGGCCGTCGTCCTGGATGTAGATCCGGCCGGTCGCGGTGCCCACGATCCAGCCGGCGACCATCGCCTTGCGCTCGTCGTCGGACAGCGGGACGGAGCCGGCGATCGTGCGGCTGCGGCGGTCCTTCCAGAAACCGGCGTTGTTGCGTCCGGTGCCCCATTCCTTGGCCACATGCGGGAACAGCGAGCTGTAGACCACCGGCGAGTAGTTCGGGTACGAGCCGAAGACGTCGATGTGGCGGATCTTCGTGTCCGTCGACAGTGCCCCGGTCAGCACGCTCTCGGTGGAGGGGTCCAGGTTGGTGGTCTCGTTGAGCACGGAGACCAGCTGGTCGGTGGCGGAGTTCGCCTTCAGCGGGATCTCGGAGAAGGTGTAGCGGTAGCTCTCGTCGGTGCCGTGCACCTGGCTGACCATCGTGGAGTCCACGGCGGCCAGGGGGCGGGCCTGCGCCAGCGCGGTGCTGAAAGCCTCGCGCAGGCGGGCGATGCGGCGGGCGAAGGTGGCGTCGTTCGTGGCCTCGTCCTGCGTCATGTAGCTGCGCAGGTCGGTGCCGATGAACTTCGAGAAGTGGTAGTCGGGACGCTGGATCCACAGCCGGGACCGCTCGAGCAGCTGGGCGGGGCGGATCCGCGCGGTGAACGAACCGTGGCGCGACTCGCGCTCCTCGTGACCGGATGGGGAGGAGACCAGGTGGCGGCTGACCCAGCCGGCACGGTTGCCGCCGGGACGTGCCGCGGCGGAGAGGGTGTTGTTCGGCGCCTTCTCCGAACCGTTGGTCTCCCACGTGCCCAGAACGACCGACTGGGAGGCGAGCTGTGTGGCGGCGGCCGCGTCGAAGACGGACGGCTCGGCGACACGCACGTCCTGCAGGACGTGGGCCTCGAAGTCGGAGGGGAAGCTGTCGACGTCGCTGATGAGGATCTCGTTGGCGGAGCCACGGAAGCGGTCGTTGATCATCTCGTCGCGGTTGCGGGGCCAGGCGACCGGGTCGTTGGTGGCCACGTCGGCGAGGTTGACGTTGACCTTCTTCTGCTTGTCGGCGTACTCGAGGTCGGCGTGGGCGTCGGTGAGTTCGCGGGTCAGCCGGCTCAGCGCGTTGTTGAGGAAGTCCTCCAGGACCGGTGCGAGGTATGCGGCCACGCGGATGCCGAAGTACTCGGTGAACTGGCCACGGTACTGCGTGGCGATGTTGTCGAGGATCTGGCCGGAACCGGTGACGGCCCCGTTGCCGGTGAGCGGCTGCAGCAGCTGGTCGATCGGCGGGGTGACCACCGCGGGGCTCCTGCCCCGGGTGGCGGCCACGTAGTTCTCCATGGGGTTGATGAGGCGCTGGCGGATGTCGTCGGCGAGCTTGTCGAGCACCTTCTCCACGAAGGGCAGGCCCACCGAGGCGAGCTCCTCCTCGGCCATCTGGATCACCACGTCGCAGAACCGGTCGGCGAACTCGTGCACGGACGCGTACGCCGCGGTGTCCAGCTGATCGTGGACGCCCGCCGGCACGCCCGGGTCGGTGAGACGGCTGCGCACCAGCGAGCCCCATTCGGCGGCCTTCATGCCGTCGGACGCGGGCAGACGCTGGCGCAGCCACACCTTGGACTGCTCGGCTGCGGTCTCGGCGAACTGTCCGAAGAGGTGCCCGATCCAGCCGGCGATGAACTGCTGGTTGGGCTGGGACTGCAGGACCGCCTTGTTGACCCAGACCCGGTCGAGGATTCGCGGGTAACGCTCGTTGAGCCGCTTCTGGAGCTGCTCCTCACCGGTGTCCGAGCTCAGCGGGTCCATGTGGCCGCGCAGGATCCGGTCGAAGGAGGTGCGGGCCAGGCGCTGGGCGGAGTACTCCGCGTAGCGGTCGCGGCCCATGCTGAGCTGGGCGTACCCCATGGAACCCCAGGGCATGGCGCTCCACGGCACGCGGTCGGCGTTGGCCCAGCCCAGGATGTTGCGGTCTGGCTGGTTGGCCGGCGGGTTGCCCAGGGAGTACTGCACGAAGCTGTCCGCGGACTTCTCCGAGGACATCAGTGCTGCCAGCGAGCGGCCGAGGCCACGGAAGATGGTGTTCGGGTCGCCGTCGCCGAAGCGGGCACCGGTGGCGCCCATGCGACCGCCGATGGGGAACAGGCGGGCGAAGGTGTTGCGCGAGGCGCCGGCCTCCACGCCGAGCGCCTTGAACAGGTCCACGTCCGCCTTGGTGGAGGACCCGGTCTGGGTGGCCACGGCCTCACCGAACATGGCCAGGGCGTTCGGCCAGGCGCCGACCATGGCGTCCGACGGGAGGTTCTCGAAGACCTCCGGGGTGTACATGAACACACCGGTGTGCTCCGGCTTGGCGTTCGGCAGGGTCGACAGGATCCGGCAGACGTCCAGGAACATCGAGGCACCGGCACCGCCGGCCATGGAGGAGACCACGAGGATCACCGGGGAGGCGTCCGCGGCACTGCTCTGGTGGCCGGTGATGCGGTGGTTCAGGTCGTTGAGTTCGGCGATGGTCGACGCCTCCTCGAGGACGTCCATCGCGGACTTGAGTTCCTCGCGCATCTTCGCGATCGACTGCAGGGTGAGCATGCGGCCGACCGCGCGGAACTGGCCGGCACCGTCGGAGACCGGGGTGGTGTTCGTCTCCGGTGCGCGCGGTGCCCAGGTGGCGATGTCGCCCAGGGCGCCGCGGCGGCCCAGGTACTGGGAGAGCCCCGAGTCGAAGGTGCGGTACTGCTGCTTGGAGCCGATGCCGACGTAGCGCCCACCGTTCTCGGGGACGTTGCCGAGCCCGCCCGGCCCCTTCTCCGGGTCGATCGGCACGTCGATGCTGACGAACTGCCATGCCTTCGGCAGCGAGGTCAGCGTGGGGTCGAACGACCGCAGGTGCGCCTTGAGCTGGTCGATCATGTACGCCTGGGTCTTGGCTCCGGAGCCACCGCAGCCGACGACGAGGAACTTCTTCACACTGTCTCCTTAGGGGTGATACTTGGGTCTTGCAGGGGTGTGCCGGGTGCGCTGGGGGTCAGCGGGGGCCGAACGGGCTGGATCCGGGGGATCCGAAGGGGTTGTCGCCGAAGTCGG
>JAKDIS010000021.1 GCA_030450335.1 Corynebacterium sp.
ACGATGAAGCACACCTCCATCGGCACGGCGTGGGTGAACAGCACCGCCACGAGGGCGAGGGTGAGCACCAGGTTCACCGCCATGCGCCACCGAGGGACGCCCGCGTCGCGGCGGGCGTGGTCGGCCTCGTCGACGGGGTCGACGGGGTCGACGGGGTCGACGGGGTCGACAGCGTCGGACGCTGCGGCGGCCGTTGCGTCCTGCGGGACGTCCTGCGCTGTGTTGTCAGCGTCCAGCCGGATGGTGCCGATGCGCTTCCGCTCCATGCGTCCGATGATGTAGGTCGCCACCAGCACCCACACGCCGCCGGCGATCATGGGGATGATCATCGGGGTGAAGACCTCGGAGGCGTCCATGTCCAGGGCGGCCATCGCGCGGATGGTCGGCCCGCCCCAGGGCAGCATGTTCATCAGGCCCGCGCCGAGGGCGACGATCGCAGTGAGGGCGATCGGGCGCATCCCGATCCGACGGTAGATCGGCAGGAAGGCCGACAGGGTGATCAGGAACGTCGCGGCACCGTCGCCGTCCAGATGCACGCACATGGTGACCAGTGCGGTGCCGATGGCGATCTTCACCGGGTCGCCCTTGGCCCAGGCGACCATCCGGCGGATCAGCGGGTCGAACAGGCCCGCCTCCATCATCACCGAGAAGAAGAGGATGGCGAAGGTCATCATCACCGCGATGGGAGCGACCTGCAGCAGGCCCGCGCCGATGAAGTCGCCCAGGTCACCGCCGTGGCCGGCGAGCACGGCGAAGACGATCGGCACGAGGACCAGGCCCACCAGCACGGAGGTGCGGGTGAACAGGGTGAGTGCCAGGAAGATCCCCACGGTGAGGAATCCGTACAGAGCAAGCACGAGGCTCTCCTTTGTCGGCGGAAGGGGTGCGGACCCTGGTCAGGTCGGTCGGCCGAGATGGCGGTCCTGTGACCTGGGTCGCGTGGATGATCCGATTATGAGCCGCCGCATTTAGTTGCGTCAAACAATAATCTTGCATAGATTCTTGCGGTATGCGGATAACTGACATCACCGTCGAGCAGATGCGCGCCACCGTCTGCGTCGCCGACCAGGGCGGATTCACCCTCGCCGCCGACCGCCTGGGGCAGTCACAGTCCTCGCTGAGCCGCACCGTCTCCCAGGTCGAGAAGGCCACCGGCGCGCGCCTGTTCGACCGCACCACCCGCAGCTTCGCCCTCACCGACGCCGGCACCGAGTTCCTGCGCGCCGCCCGGGTGGTCCTGGAGACCTACGACCGGGAGATCAACAACCTCGCCAGCTACCTGCGCGGGCCCAGCGGGGAACTGCGCCTGGCCACACTGCCATCACTCGCCGCCACCCTGCTGCCGCCGTTCATCGACCGCTTCCGCCGCACCTTCTCCAACGTGGGCGTCAGTCTGCAGGACCTCATGGCCGCCAACATCATCGAGCAGTGCCGCTACGGCACGGTGGACCTGGCCATCACCGCAGAGGACCCCGAGCTGCTCGACAGCCTCCCGGACCACTTCCGCTTCTCCCCCATCGCCGAGGAACACTTCGCCTGCATCCTGCCGGTGACCCACCGCCTGGCCGACCGGGACGCCATCGACTGGGAGGACCTCGCCGGCGACTCCTTCGTCTCCTTCACCGAGGCCAGCTCCGTACGACGCATCACCGACCGCGAACTCGCCGCCCGTGGCATCCGCCCGTCCCAGACCGTGACCGCCGGGACGATCTCGGCGGTGACGGGCCTGTGCGCGGCGAACCTCGGCATCTCCGCCGTCCCCGGCTTCGTGATCCCCATGACCCGCGTCGCCGGCGTGGTCCTGCGCCCCTTCCGCGGCGAACCGGTCACCAGGACGATCGGCGTACTGCAGGACACCACCCGCACACTCTCGCCGGCGGCGCGGGAGTTCCTCACCCTGGTGGCCCACTCCACGTCCGCCGACATGACGCTGCCCGACTTCACCACATGGACGGGACTGGGCGCCTGACCCCGGCACCGACACCGCCGGCACCGCCGCCTCCGCGAGAATTATTTGATGTGAGTACGGAAACAAACCCTCACGATGCCGACATCCGTTCGTTACCCACGCCTACACTTCAGCAATGCTCGGCTATATAGCGTGGGGGCATTTTCTTGGCAAATACCTCTGTTTGACGTGCGCGAATCCGTCAGAATGCGCAGAATTACTCCCGGTCTGCTCAATTTCATTCGCGCTGATCTTAATTGCCCGATATCCATAAAGGTTTCCCTCGTGCCATAAATCAGACACCGTCAAAAGTGGTGGGTCCGGTCACATGACTTCTATAGTCGCGCCCACCGAAGGACATGTAACGGTCCTTCCAGAAAAACGCCGACTAACTGAATGAGAACAGAGGTCACCCGACCCGCTGGAACTGACGAGTTTACGTCAATTAACAACGTACTTGTCGTGCCAACCATCTGTGTCCGTTTCCGCCAGATCCATGCACCTCGCCATTCAGAAAGGGACATCCGGGCGCCCGGATGCCCCACCAGTCGGTCACGGGAGAAAAAGGAAGAATCCTCGACGGTAGGGACATCAATGAAACGTAGTTCACCACAGGACGTACACAGGCCGGTCCATGACAGCGCGACCGACCATCCGTCGTCCGCCATCTTCGGTGTCGCGCAGGCACCGGCCCCGCGAACGCTGATCGACATCCTCAACAGCACCACGGTCGCCCACCCCGACGCCCTGGCCCTGGTGGGCGGGGACACCGAACTCACCTACGAGCAACTGGCCGCCAGCATCGCCGAGCAGGTCGAGCGGCTGACCCGGGCAGGCATCCGGCCCGGGGACCGGGTTGGTGTGCGCGTACCGTCCGGCACGACCGACCTCTACGTGGCGATCCTCGCCACCCTGGCGGCCGGAGCCGCCTACGTCCCGGTGGACTGGGACGACCCCGATGCGCGGGCACGCAAGATCTGGGCCGAGGCCGACGTCGCCGCCGTCTTCGGCGCCGGCCTCGCCCTGGACCCGGCGCGGGAACCGCGCCCGGCCACGCCCACGCCGGACGCTCCGTCCTCCCCCACGGTGGACGACGACGCCTGGATCATCTTCACCTCCGGCTCCACGGGGACACCGAAGGGCGTGGCCGTCACCCACCGCGCCGCGGCGGCCCTCGTCGACGCCGAGGCCAGGATGTACCTGACCCGCGACCCCCTGCACCCGGGTGACCGGGTCATGGCGGGGCTGTCCGTCGCCTTCGACGCCTCCTGTGAGGAGATGTGGCTCGCCTGGCGCTACGGCGCCGCCCTCGTCGCCGCGCCGCGTGACGTGGTGCGTTCTGGCGACTCCCTCGGAGCCTGGATCACGAACAACCGGATCAGCGCGGTGTCGACGGTGCCCACGCTGGCGTCGTTCTGGCCGGTCGACGCCCTCGACAACGTCCGCCTGCTGATCTTCGGGGGCGAGGCCCTCCCCGTCGAGCTCGTGAACCGGCTCGCCAGGGACGGCAGGGAGTTGTGGAACACCTACGGCCCCACCGAGGCCACGGTCATATCGACCGGCCAGCTGATGGACGAGGTCCAGGACGGTCAGCCGGTACGTATCGGCAGGGCGACACCCGGGTGGAGGCTCGCCGTGGTCGACCCGTCCACCGGTGAGCCGGTGCGCTGGGGAGAGTCCGGCGAACTCGTCGTCGCCGGGGTGGGACTGGGCCGCTACCTCGACCCTGTGAAGGACGCCGAGGTCTACGCGCCGCTCCCCGCCCTCGGCTGGGACCGCGCCTACCGCACCGGCGACCTCGTCGTCGCCGACCGCGAGGGGCTCGTCTTCGCCGGCCGTGCCGACGACCAGATCAAGTTCGGCGGACGCCGCATGGAACTCGGCGAGATCGACCGTGCGCTCGCGACGATCGAGGGTGTCGGTGCGGCGGCGGCCGCCAAACAGACGACCCCGGCGGGGTCGGACGTCATCGTCGGCTACGTCGTCCCGGACGACCGGCACCAGCAGACCGGTGAGCAGATCGACCTCAGGGCCGCCCGGGAGCATCTGCGGGCCGTGCTGCCCGGAGGCATCTCCCCCACGCTGTGCACGGTGGCGGAACTGCCGCTGAAGACCTCCGGGAAGGTCGACCGCTCGGCCTTGCCCTGGCCGCTGCCGGACGACGGCGGAGGGATCTCCACGCTGCCGGCGGAACTGCACGCGCTCGGGCAGATGTGGACCGACCTGCTGGGGCCGGTACCCCTGGACGCCGACTCGGACTTCTTCGACCTCGGCGGGTCCTCCGTGGCCATCGCCAAGCTCGCCACCTCGCTGCGCGCCACGCACCCGGCCGTCAACATCGGGGCGCTCTACGACCACTCCACGTTGACGGGCATGGCGGACTACGTGGCCGGTCTCCGGGAGAGCAACGAGTCCCGGCCGATGCCGGCCGGAATGCCCTGGTGGTCCGGCGTCGTCCAGTTCCTCGTGGTCTGCGGCATCTACGTCCTCAACGCGGCCCGCTACATCGTCGGCTCCATCCTGGTCATCTGGGCCCTCGCCTTCTTCTTCGAGGCCGGCTGGGTCCCCTACCCGCCCCTGGCGCCACTTCTCGTCGGTTGGCTCGTCCTGTTCTCGCTGCCGGGGAAGGTCGTCCAGGCGACGGTCGTGGCACGTCTGCTCACCCACCGGATCACGCCGGGCACCTACCCTCGCGGCGGGCTGGTCCACCTGAGGATATGGGCCGCCGAGCGCGTCCTCACCTACCTCAAACTGGAACCGCTGCTGGGCACACCGGTGACGCCGGTGCTCTTCCGCCTGTTCGGTTGCCGTGTCGGACGCGGCACGGAGCTCCAGACCTTCCCGCCGGTGACCGGCCTGCTGTCCGTGGGCGACGACACCACCCTGGAGCACGAGGTCGACGTCAACGGCCACTGGCTCGACGGCGACACGCTCCATGTCGGGGTCATCCGGGTCGGCGACGAGGTACGGGTCGGCATGCGGAGTTGGCTGGGGCCCGGCGCCGACCTGCGCGACGGGTGCGAGATCCTCGCAGGCTCCTCCGTCGCTGGATGGGTGCCCGCCCACCGGCTCTACGGTGGTTCACCCCCGGCCGACTGGGGGGAGGCGGGCCTCACGTGGCCGGAGCAGAGCCCCGAGGACGCGGCCGGCGACGGCGCGGTGGGGACACTCTCGCGCCTGCCGCACCGGCTCCTCTACATGGTCGGCCTCGCATGGATGGGGTTGCTGCCGCTCCTGGCGATCCTGCCGGGGACGTTCCTGGTTCTGCCGCACGTGGTGGAACGCACCCGCTACGAGGACGTCTTCCCCACCTTCGCCGCCTGGGTCCCGGTGTTCACCCTGCTCACCATCCTCACGTGGATCTCGCTGGTCATCGTGACCGTGCGGCTGTCCTCGCTGCTAATCCGCCCCGGGTACTTCCCGACCGAATCGACCACGGGCTGGGCGTTGTGGCTCACCCACACGATGATGCAGAAGACGCTCACCTCGACCTACTTCCTCTACGCGGCGTGGTACACGCCCGCATTCCTCCGACTGCTCGGGGCGAGGGTCGGCCAGGGCAACGAGATCTCCACGGTCGAGACGATCCCGCACCTCACCTCCATCGGTGACAGGTGCTTCCTCGCCGACCACTCCATGTGCACCGCCTCGCGGCACCGTGCCGGCTGGATCCATGTGGGGACCACCGTCCTCGGCAACGGGTCCTTCGTCGGCAACTCCGGCATCGTCGGGCCGGACTACGACCTCCCGGAGAAGTCGTTGATCGCCGTGCTCTCCTCGACGCCCTACCGGGCGGAGCGCGGGACCTCGTGGCTGGGCCGCCAGACCAGGGAGATCCCCCGCCGCCATGTCGAGGCAGACCTGTCGAAGACCTTCAACCCGGGGCCGGGGCTCCGGGGCGCGCGTGCCAGCGTGGAATTCCTCCGCCTCGTCCCACCGGTCATCGCCGCCTACCTCGACCTGTTCATCGTCTGGGCGGGGACCACGGTCTACATGCGGTCGGAACCCGGCTGGCCCGGGATCTGGACGGTCTGCCTGTGGTCGGTGCCGATCGTGCTCGTCGCAGGCGTGGTGGCCTGCCTCGTTCCGGTGCTGGCGAAGTGGCTCATCGTGGGCCGGTTCACCGCGGGGGAACGCACGCTGTACTCGACCTTCGTGTGGCGCAGTGAACTCGTGGACAACTTCGTCGAGATGCTCGCCGTCCCCTCCCTCATCCGGGTCTCCCTGGGCTCCCCGCTCTACAACTGGTGGTGCCGGCTCATGGGAACCCGCGTGGGCAGGGCGGTCTGGTGCGAGACGTGGTGGCTCCCCGAGTTCGACATCATCTCCATCGACGACCACGCGACGGTCAACCGCGGCACCGTCCTGCAGACCCACCTCTTCCACGACCGCGTGATGTCCCTGGACCACGTCTCCCTGGGCGCGGGATCCACTCTCGGACCGAACAGCTTCCTGCTCCCCGGGGCCTCGATCGGCCCCCGGACGACCGTGCGTCCCGGCTCCCTGGTCCTGCGTGGGGACGCCATCCCCTCCGACTCCGTGTGGGCCGGCAATCCCGTCACCCACGTCAACCGTTAGGAAAATACCTTGGACACCTCGCCCGAAACAGGCGGTGCACGAGCCCGCCCCGACACCTGGCCCAGCCGCCCTGCATCCCTGGTGCCCGCGTCCGGCACCGGAGCACTGCCGGACGCACCGGGCGTCCCGAAGGAGGCCGCCGCCGACAGCGTCCGGCCCCTGCCCGGCCCGGCGCGGGTCCGTCCCATCTGGGACGGTGAACACGAGCTGGACCCCACGTCCTTCGCACCTCCCCCGCCGCTGGGCGAGTCCCACGGTTCCGTGCAACGGTGGAGCAGGCGGGCCGCCTTCGGACCCGTCGATGACCCGCGCCGGATCACAGGACTGGACGCGGCGCGGGGCTTCGCGCTCCTGGGGATGGTCGCGGTCCACACGATGCCGGCCTACAACGAGCTGACCGGCGAGCCGACGATGGTGTGGAGGCTGTTCGCAGGGCATTCGTCGGCGCTCTTCGGAGTGCTCGCCGGTGTCACCATCGCCCTCATCACCGGGGCCAACAACCCGCACACGGGCCTGCGCCTGCGCCGTGACAGGGTGTCGCTGGCCGTGCGCGCCCTCATCATCCTGGCTATCGGGCTCCTCCTCGACCAGGTGGGGGTCCCCGTGTACAACATCCTCCCCTACTACGCCCTGATGTTCCTGGTGGCCATAGCGCTGACGGGGCTGCGGATCCGTCATCTCCTGGCCTTCGCCCTCCTCTTCACCGCGCTCGGGCCGGTGGTCATCAGGCTGGTGGCCGCGTGGGGCGGCTACACCACGACGCTCAACCCCAGCTTCTCGGACGTCGCCGACAACCCGCTCGACATGCTGATCACCCTCACGGTCGGTGGAACCTACCCGGCCGTGACCTGGATGGCCTACATCTGCGTCGGGATGACCCTGGGCAGGCTGGACCTGCGCTCCGTGGTCACGCACATCTGGCTGGTCGTCGTCGGCGGCGGTACGGCCGCGTTCGGCATCCTGCTCTCGACGTTCCTGCTCGACTACGGCCGGGTGTTCCGCAACATCTACGAACTGACGGACGGCTACGACGCGACCGACATCCAGGAGGTCCTGGACTACGGGCCGGACGGACACCTCCCCACGGACACGTGGTGGTGGTTGGCGACCTCGGGTCCCCATACCAACACCACCTTGTCCGTCGTCTCCGCGGCCGGGCTGGCGGTGCTGGCGATCGGCGTGTTCCTCCTGATCGCCAGTGGTGTGCGGGAACTGCTCACCCCCCTCATCGCAGTCGGCTCGATGACCCTGACCATCTACGTCTCGCACCTGCTGTTCCTCAAGTTCGCGTTGGACGCGGACTGTGACAACAGGGTCACCCTCCTCATCGTCCAGATCGTGGGGGCGGTTCTCTTCGCCGTCGTCTGGACCCTGGTGCGGGGCCGGGGCCCGTTGGAGGAGATCGTGTCGCGGATCTGCCGGTTCGCGACACGGGGCGTGGGCCGCACCCCGAACCCGACACCGACACCGACCCCGAGCTCATGAAGAAAGGACGTTCCGTGAAGCGAACCAGCGTGTTGTCGACCTGTCTCGCCGCCTCCCTGCTGTTCTCCGTGTCCGCGTGCGGTGGTGACGGCGGCGGCGCCGGCGGGAACGACGGGAACAGTGATCCCGTCGGCAACGGCGGCGGCAAGCACGTCCGCCCGCCCTCGACGATCGGCGGCACGGGCCGCGGTGGTGAGACCGCCTCCGCGGCACCGTCCGAAGAATCCAGTCAGGACCCCACGCAGGGACCCTCCCAGAATCCCTCCCAGGACGAGGTGCCGCTGCCGGTGTACCTCTACCCCAACGGCCGGGAGGTCGTGCTGACCGCGCCCGGCTCGTCGCTGGCGTTCGGCGACGCCGCGACGGTCGCCACGGCGGACGAGGAGGGCAGGCTGCTCGTGTGGTCGATCACCGCCCACGACGGCGTCCCGCGTGGCCGGGAGAGCGTGAGCCTGCTCGACCCCCTCGCCGGTGACGGCGTCGACCACTACCTGTGTTTCGCCTTCGACATCGTGTACCTCGGCGCGGTCCCCCGCTTCACCGACGACCCCGTCGTCCTCACCGCGCTGCCGGACGCCACCTCGGCGGTCCCCACACCGATGATGGTCCCCATGAGCCGGGACGGCCTCAACGGGAACCAGGTGGTCGGCAGCGTGGACGACGGCTGCGGGATCCCCCCGGTCAGCCGTCTCCCCGTCATCCAGAGCGAGCTGGTCGCAGGACGCCACTACGCCCGCGGCGTGTTGTCGCACGCCCCCGCCGACCCCGACTGGCCGAGCGTGCCGGTCGGTCTGCGGTTCGACTACGGCGGCGGCGTCCCCGGCGCCTCCGACGACCGGACGCGACCGGCCTCCGTCACGTGGCGCTAGGACAGGTCGCGCTAGAACATGGTGTTGGAGTTGGCTGACGTGGCCGGCACGTCCTGGATCACGTCCCAGTGCTCCGTGATCTCCCCGTCGACGACGCGGAAGATGTCGACCACTGCCTGGCCCCGGTCGTCGGGGCCGTTGGTGGAGTGCACGTGGAGGTACACCAGGTCTCCGTCCTCCGCGGTGCGCACGATCTCGCTGCGGTAGGCGGGGTTCTGCTCGAAGTAGTCGGTGAAGAAGTCGACGAACGGGGCGCGGCCGTCGGGGAGCTCGGGGTTGTGCTGGATGTAGTCCTGCGCGATGACGTCGGCCGCCGCCGCGTCGTGCCCGTTGAAGAAGTCCTCGTAGAACGTGGTCACGGTGTCGAGGTTCGAGGAGTCCTTGACCGCCGACACCTGCTGTGTCGAGGCGTCGGCCACCGCGGTTGCGTCCTCGGGGGCGGAGCAGCCGACGAGGCCGACGGCCAGCACGGCGGCGGCCGTTACGGTGGTCACTGAGGTCACTGTGGTCACTGTGGTGATCGGGCGAATTCTCATGGTTGTCCTTCCGGTTGTACGGCGGGGTGGGGTGTCAGCTGCCCAGGATCGACAGGCTCAGCCCGGTCGATCCGAGGGCGGTGACGGACGAGCCGAGGGCCACGAGGCCGCCGGTGAGGGAGACGAGACTGTCGGACAAGGTCGGGAAGTCCAGCCGGACCGACGAGGCGATCGCGTCGAGCGAGGACAGGACGATTCCGTACACGGCATCGAGAAACATGGTGGTCTACTTTCTTCAGGCGAAAAGGGTGGTCACGAACGGTGAGGCGAAGACGCCCTTCGGGTCGTTGCCGCGCAGCTCGGCGACGGCGTCCCTGGCGTCCGGCAATGAGTCGACGTAGAGGTCCGAGAGGCTGCTGTTGGTCCAGGGGCCGGCCGGGGTGTGCGCCCACCGTTTGGCCCATTCACCCCGCAGTGTCGCGTAGCCGCCGATTCGGGAGCGCAGGGTCTCCTCCAGCTCGGCGTAGAACTCGTCGGCGTGCGGGGTGCCCGGCAGGGTCAGGACGTCCAACCAGATCACGGTGTCCTTCTCCGGACTCCCCGGTACACGGGAGGCGCCGGAGAGCGAGGACGCCACGGCGCCGGCGACCACGCTGTGGGCGGGGTCGTCGACCTCGCTGACCCTGAGTTCGACGACGCCGTTGATCGGGTACTTCCGCTGACCCCGGTAGGTGTCCAGGAGGCTGGTGTACACCGCGGAGAAGTCGTGGGCGACCCGTTGGAGCTCGCTGCGTGGGACGACGGCACCGATGCTGCTGGCCGCGACCTTCAGCGTGGTCGGCCGCACGAAGTGGACGAAGCACTTGTTCGGCCCCCACATGTTGCGCGCCCCCGTCGCCGTCAGCCCGGCCTTGGTGGCGGACAACATGAAGCTCCCGAAGGCCGGTGCGAGCCGGTCCTGCCCGGAGACGATCTTCTCCAGGGTGTTCGCGGCGACGTCCGGGAGGGTGTCGGCGAAGGGGTAGTTGTACGGCCCGGTGACCCGCCTGGCCCCGGCGGGGCGTTGGTCCGCCCGCCGCCAGATCTGCACCCAGGGTGTCCTGGTGAAGCAGTACCAGATGAACCCGACCCGTCCGTTGACCTCGAGCAGGGAGGTCAACGAGTTCTCCCCCGCGTCCTCCGGTGCTGCCAGGATGTCGTCGATGTCGATGTCGGTCCTGTTGATGCAGTGGACGTTGACGTCCGGGGCGGTCTGCAGCGTCACGCTGATGATGAAGCATGACCCCAGGCAGGTCAGTAGCGCCGCGCATCGGGGATCGTCCCTGTTCACCGTGGTCGCCCGGTAGGTCCCGGTGTCGTGGTCCCACTCGAGGAACCTCAGTTGCGTGATCAGGTTGCTCATGGTGGACAGCGTCCGGCCGTCGGTGTGGGGCTCGTCGACGGTGGAGAGTCCCGTGCCGTGGCCGTTGACCGCCACCGCACCCACCACGGTGATGTCCCCCCGGGGCGGGGACGGAGAGCAGCGTCCTTCCGACCCCGTGGATCCGTTCCAGGAGGTCGTCCATCCTGGTCCCGCACCACGCGGTGACCGTGGAGTCCGTCGTCGCGGTGACGCCGGCGAGTTCGCGCACGTCGACGAGGACGGTCCGCGGGTGCGGACGTCCGACGGTCGCCACCGGCGACCAGCTGTGCTGGTACCCGAACGGACGCAGGTTCACGCCGCTCTCCGCGGCCCAGTTGGCCAGCGCGAGGACGTCGTCCTCACTCCCGGGCACCGCGGTCCACATCTTGCCGGTGACGATGGTGTTGTCCCAGTTGCTGAACACCGCCTGGGTGAGCTTGATCCCCTCGGGGAAGTTCGACATGAGTTCCGGGTCGCGGGTCACCGCCGCGGCACGGCCCATGGGCGAGAAGATGACTGTGGCGGCCGCGAGGGCCGAGAGCTTCCCGAAGTTCCTTCGTGTGACGTCGTAGTCTGACATGTCCTGTCCTTCTTCTGGAGGTTGAAACACCCCGAGACCCGGCCGTGCGGCCGTGCTCGGGGTGTCGACAACAGGTGGGTTGGTCCCGGGGGATCGTCCTACGGTCCTACGAACCGCTGATCGACCCGGAGGTGATGGGGCGGGCTGACGAGCAGTAGGACAGGATGTCCCCGATCGTGGTGGGCAGGTGGAACAGGGTGTCCTGGATCGCGTACACCGGGATCTGGACGAGGAGCCTGATCGGCAGGCCGATCAGCTCGGCGAGACTGTTCGGCGACAGCGACTCGCGGATGTCGGCACCGTGGTCACGGAAATTGGCCAGCAGCCATTCCCACGACGCTGCCGGACCGCTGCACACGTTCCAGTTCCGGAGGTCCTCGTCGTGGCTCGGGTTCCAGATGATTCCTTCGGCGGACCCGATGGTGGGTGTCGAGACGTCGTCGGCGGCCGCGGTCGCGACTCCGCCGGCCATGACGGTCATGGTCAGGCACGCCGAAACGGCGAATTTCTTGGTGGTGGTGCTCATGGTGGTGGTCATTGCCAGTCCCCTCAGCTTCCGATGATTCCGATGATTGCCGCCGGAATGACACCAATGACAATGGTGGCCAAGCCAAGGGCTAGATTGATTGGAACGACAGCCAGTTCCAGAATTGCGTCGAGCATTTCCTCTCCTTTCGGACCTCCCCAGCGTTGAGGAGTGGACCGAATATAGATCACCAGGTTCGCAATGTGGAGACTTATATGCATAGTGAATCAAACTAGCTACCAGGATAAACGCCGTTCGAAAGTTAGCGATAAACGTTAATTGTTCCCCCATTTACGACCGCTCATTTATTGCAATTGTAGGTTACGGATAATTGTTATGTTTGCCCCTCGACGTAAAAACTCCCCCGCCAACCGCGCCGGTATTCTCCTGCGGCCGGCCGCCACGTGGACGGCGGGCGGATGGTTGACTGGGCGGCATGCCTCTACCGTTCATCACCGCCGACGAGGTCCGTCAGCGCGTCCCCATGCTCTCCGCCGTCGACGCGATCGAGCAGACCCTGCGCGACGGCCTCGACCCCGCGGGCGCACCCGCCCGCAGCAGCGTCCCGCTCGACCACGGCAGCTTCCTGCTGATGCCCGCGCAGACCCGTGGTTCCGCCGGGGTGAAGGTCGCCAGCGTGGCACCCGACAACCCCGCGGCCGGACTGCCGAAGATCCAGGGCCTCTACCTGCTGTTCAACGCCACCACCCTGGAGCCGAGCGCGGTCCTGGAGGGCAGTTCACTGACCGAGATCCGCACCCCGGCGCTCTCCGCGGTCGGTGTGCGCCACCTCGCCCCCGGGCGTGGGCGGACCGGTGACGGGGTGGACGTCGTCCTGTTCGGCACGGGCCCGCAGGCCTACAACCACGTCCACGCCACCGCCGCGGTGCGACCGATCAACTCCGTCACGGTCCTGGGTCGCCGCCAGAGCAAGGTCGACGAGCTGGTCGCCCGACTCACGCAGGACGGTGTCAGCGCCGTCGCCGGCACCGATCCGGCCGACCACGTCCCGCAGGCCGACCTGGTGCTGTGCTGCACCAGTGCCAGGGAACCGCTCTTCGACGGTTCCCTGGTGCGTGACGACGCCCTGGTGGTCGCGATGGGGTCCCACGAGCCGGACGCCCGGGAGACCGACGACGTCCTGCTGTCACGGGCCACGGTGTACGTCGAGGACGTGGACACCGCGATGCGTGAGGCCGGTGATGTGCGCATCGCCGTCGACAACACCACGATCAGCACCGATGACCTGCACACGCTCAGCGAGCTGGTCAACGACGGCCCCGTGGAGGCCCCCGGCCCGGTGCTCCTCAAGACCGTGGGCATGGGTTGGCAGGACCTCGCCGTGGCCGAGGTCGCCTACAGCACCGAGGAACGCTGACACGGCGGAGGTCGAAGGTGCATAGGCGGGATCACGCCCCGTGGATCAACCGCGGACGCTCGCTCACACCTCGAAGCTGCCGAACAGCACCGTGGCCAGCAGCAGGCCGAGCACGAGGTTGAACACGGTGGCCAGTCCGAACACCGCCACCGGGCGGGCCCCCGCCTCCTTCAGGGAGCGTGCCTCGAACTCCAGGCCGATGGAGACGAACGCCAGGATCAGGAAGTAGTCGCGGAAGCCCTTCACGGTGGCGTCCACACCCTCCATCGTCGCCTCGTCGAGGAACTCCGCGGCCACCGTGACGATCACCGACGCCGCCACGAAGCCGATCACGAACTTGGGGAAACGGTGCCAGAAGTCGATGGCACGCAACCTCGGGGCGCCCTCTCCCCGATCAACCTTGACCGCGAACCACGCGGTCAGAGCCACGGCGACGAATCCGATGAGTGCGTTCTGGGTGAGCTTCACGATCGAGGCGATCTGCAGGGCGTCCTCCCCCGCCAACGCGCCGGCCGCGCTCACCGCGGCGGTGGTGTCGATGTTGCCGCCGATCCAGGCACCCGCCACCGCGTCCGGCAACCCCAGTACCTGCGCCAACCAGGGGAGAAGAAAGATCGACGGCAGGGCGAACACGATGACCAGTGTCGCCGTGTACGCCAGGTGCTCCTTCTTCGCCTTCACCGCCCCGGCCGCGGCGATCGCCGCGCTGACCCCGCAGATCGACACCGCCGAAGCCAGCAGCGCACGAAGGTGATCGTCCACCCCCAGCCTGCCCGCGACCCACCAGGTGAAGAAGAACACCCCGGTGATCAGCACCAGTGCCTGGAGCACCGCCGGCCCTGCGGCCCGCAGGATCACCGACAGCACCACGGTGCCGCCGAGCAACACCAGCCCGGTCTTGATGAAGAACTCGGTGCGGAACCCCGCGGCGAGGCGCCCCCGCACCCCCAGGGCGGACAGCACCGCGTTGAGCGACAGCCCGATCAGGATCGCGTAGACGGGGAACTCGACCGCCCCGCCGAGCTTCGCCACCGCCGTGCCCTCGGACCATTCGGGGACGTTCTCGGTGAGGTAGCGGGTCAGCGCCCCGCCGCCGAGGACCACGACGAGCCCGGCGACGGCCCAGCGCCACTCGAGACGCCGACCGTCCTGCAGGTTTGCCCGCTCGATGCTGCCTTCACCGACGCCACCGACCGTGGCGGTCACAGGACCAGCCAACTCTCGGTGATCACGCCGGCCAGCACGAGGACCAGGATCCCCAGCCCAGCGACCACGGCAGCCCAGTCCTCCGACAGGGCGAACCTGGCGACCTGCCTGACGGCCTCGTTCGACTCGTCTGACTCGCCGGGTCCGCTGTTCGCCGTGTCCTCGCTGGTGTGTGTCGTCATGCACCGAAGATAGACAACTCAGTCTACCTGGTGGAAGCGTTCCATTCCCCCTGAATCAACCGCGCCGCCACGACGGTCAAGCCCTGGGAGGTGGTGGCTCCAACACCTCTGCTGCCCGGCGCAATCCCGGCATTTCGGTCCGGTCGCTGTCAGAGATCGGACCGAAATGCAGGGATTGCGCCGGTGGCGTGCGGACGTCGGAGACACATAGGCGGGGATCACGCCCCGCGGATCAACCGCGCCGCCGCGACGACCGGTTCCACGATCACTCCCGGGTAGGTCGACTCCAGCTCCGCGGCCACGTCGCTGAGCGGACCGCCGCCGATCACCACACGGTCGGCCCCCTTCGTCACCGCGCGCTCCACCGCCACCGCCAGCTCACACCGGCTGGCCTGTGGCGAGGTCGCCAGCACCAACGGGTCGGTGCGTGTGAGCTCCAGTCCCGTGTACGACTCCGCCACCCCCACCCGTGCCACCAGCTCTGCCAACGACCCCGCCAGCTCGCCGGTGGTCGTCGCGATGGCGAAACGTCCTCCCGCGGCCGTGGCGGCGAGCAGGGCGGCCTCGCCGATGCCGGTGACGAGCACCCCGTCCAACGCCGGCAGGTGGCGCAGCTCCCGCACACCCGGGTCGCCGAAGGCGCCGACCAGCACCGCGTCGAAGCTCGATCCGTCCTGCGAACCGTCCTGTGCAGCATCCTGCAGCGCACCACGCACGGCGTCGACCACATGCCCCGCGGCGTCCTGCAGCGCGTCCGGCGTGGTGATCATCGCCGGGCCGCGCGCAGCGGTCACGGCGGTCACCACGCAGCCGGGAGCCTCGGCGAGCGCAGCGTCCGGCCCGAGGGCGGCGCGCAGCCGCCGCGCCATCATCGCGGTGGTGGATTGGTTGGTGTTCGGGTTGACCAGCAGGATGCGTCGGGTCACCGCAGACCCCCGCGCGCCGCGGCCAACTCGCGCACGCCCGTGGCGATGCGCACCTCCGAGATCGAGGCCAGGCCCACGCGCACCTCGTCGCGGCGCACCACCGCACCCGGCGCGTAGTACAGCTCACCGGGACTGACCAGCACTCCCCTGCCGCGGGCACGCACCGACCAGTCGGCCGTGTCCGCCCCCTGCGGGTCGTGCATCCACATGTTCATCTGCGGCACCACCAGCTGCCCGGCCATGTCCGGCAGGTAGGTGCCCACCGCCTCGCGGAACTGCTCGTACTTCGACCGCACCCGCAGCCGGTAGCTGCGCAGCTGGCGGGCGTAGTCACCGGAGCGCACGAACAACGCCAGGCTGCGCTGCAGCATCGGCGAGGGCGTCTTCGTGGAGAAGTGCCGGAAGCGTCGCAACGCGGCGATCAGCTCCGGGGCGGCGACCACGTAGCCCATGCGCAGCCCCGGCGCGAGGTACTTCGAGAACGTGCCCAGGTACACCACGCGCCCGGAACGGTCGATGGACTTCATCGGCGCCAGGGGTGGACCCTGCAGGCGGATCTCGGCGTCGTAGTCGTCCTCCACGACCACCGCGTCGGACGACTCGGCGAGCGCCAGGAACCTGCGGCGACGCTCCGGGCTCAGCGCCACGGACGTCGGGTGGTGGCTGCTGGGCGTGAGGTAGACCAGGTGCGCACCCGCGGCGTCGTGGGCCACCGCGCCCTCCCGGTCCACGCGCATGTGCTGCATGCGCGCCCCACTGGCGGCGAAGACCTGGTACGCGTCGACGTAGCCGGGGTTCTCGAAGGCGACACGCACGCCGGGGCCGACCAGCGCCAGCGACAACAACGACAGCGACTGCTGCGTGCCCGCGGTGATCATCACCTCGTCCGGGCCGGCACGCACCCCACGCGGGGCGAGCACCTCCTCGACCAGGGCGTTGACCAGCATCGGGTCGTCGCCCTCGCGGGGATCGCCGAGTGCCACGTGCAGGTTGCGTCCCGACATCGCCGCATTCACCGCCTTGAGCCACGAGCGGGTGGGGAACGTGTTCTCCTCCACCTGCCCGCTCATGAACGGGAACGGGTAGCGCCGCTGGTCCGGCACCACGATCCGGGTGACCGGCGGGGCGTCACGGTAGAACAGTTCGTCCCAGTCCACGCAGGACGCTGCGGGGGCGGTTGCGGGGTCGTCCGCGGCTGCGCGCCCCGGCGCGGGCGGTGGCAGGGTGGGCGCGGTGGCCGGGTACATGCCGCTGCGCGGCTTCGCCGTGATCAGCCGGTCGTCCACCAGGCGCTCCAACGCGGTCTGCACCGTGGTGCGCGAGACCCCCAGCTGCTCGGCGAGCTGACGCGACGACGGCAGGGCGCGGTTCAGCGGGTAGTCGCCCCGCGAGAGCCCCTGGCGCAGGAACGCGCCCACCCGCGCGTGCAGCGGGGTGACGTGGGCCAGGGCCGCCCAGTCGTCGGTGAAGCTGTGCACCGGGTCAGCATAACCCCGACACCAGAAGCAGACATGCCGCCACGAACGCCACCACCCGCCCGAGCATCGTCACCAGCCCCATCGGCGCACGCCTGGCCAGCACCACGCCGAGCACCGAACCGATCACGATGCCGACGACGAACGTGCCGATACCGTCCCACCCGTCCGGGGCCAGTCCCGTCGTCGGGGCCAGCACCACCAGCCCACACACCGAGGCGACCAGGAACATCACCGCCAGACCCTCGCGGTACCTGCGGGCGTCCGGCGCCTGGTAGACCATCAGCAACGGCGGGCCGGGCAACGCCACCGTCGCCGTCATCGTGCCCGCCACGAACCCGCCCACACCCATGCGCGTGGGAGAGGTCGTGATCACCCTGCCGAGCAACGGCGGCAGCAACGCCACGATCACCCCCAGGGCCACCACCACGTTCACCGCCTTCTGGTGCTCCCCGATCCACGCCAGGAACGGCACACTGACCACCGTTCCCACGATGATGCCCACCCCGGCGGGGAGGAGCAGGCGGGCGTCCTTGCGCAGGTTCGCCCGCTTCGACGTGGCCACCGAGATGATCATCAGCACCGTGGTGATCGTGAGCAACGGCCCGGGCAGCAGGTTCGGCGCGACGAGCACGACCAGGGGCGCGGCGACCAGGGCGAACCCCGAGCCGGTGACGGCCTGGATCACCGCGGCCACGATGCCGACGGTGAGCAGCAGTGCGGTGCACATGCTCAGCACCCCCGGTCCGTGAGTTGTGCGGGGTGTGCGCGGGAGGCGCGGGGTGCGCGCTGCTGGTGTGCCATGGGGATCCTGGCCTCTCGTCGTCGGGCGGCGGGGGCGCGGAGGGTCACTCCGGCGCGCCGCCCCAGTTGTGCGGGACTCCCCCAGCCTGCTGTGCCGACGACTGGACCTGAATATCCACGGGACGGGCAGTACGGGCGGTCCAGTTGAAACATGCCAGAAACATTGAGTCCGGCGGGTTACCCGGGGTGCTCCGGGTGCTCGGTGCGCCACCGCGTCCCCGCCAAGCTCGGCATACTGGGGCCCATGACCCGCCGACGAGTGACCCTTCGCGCCGTGACAGCGAGTGTCGGCACCGTTGTCGGCTCGTGCGCCCTGCTGCTCACGTCCTGCACGACACCGCAGGCCTCCACCGACGGTGGCTACAGCTCCCACGCCGCCACGCTCGACGGGGTCAACCGCACCTGGGACGTCTACACGCCGGAGAGCGGTGGATCCGGTCGATCAGACGAGGCCCCGCTGCCGGTGGTGCTGGTCATCCACGGCACCGGCGACACCGGCGCGGGCATCCGTTCGGGGATCGGGCGGGACCTGGAGCGTCTCGCCGATCGCGACGGGTTCATCGTGGCCTACGTCGACGGGTATGCCAACAACTGGAACGAGTGCCGCGCGGCCGGCGACTGGCCCGCCAAGCAGCAGGATCTCGACGACGTAGGCCTGATGCGTCACGTGGTCGAGACGATCCACGGGGATTCAGGCGACTCCGGCGACTCCGATGCCTCCGATGTCGCTGCCCCCGTGTACGCCATCGGGTACTCCAGCGGCGCGCACATGGCCCAGCGCCTGGCCTACGAGGCGCCCGACCTGGTCAGCGCCGTGGCCTCAGTGAACGGCAACGTACCCACAGACGACAACTTCACCTGCAGCGATGAGCACCAGCCGGTGCCGATACTGTTCCTGCAGGGCCGCGAAGACCCGATCAACCCCTTCGACGGTGGCGAGGTGGTGCTCGGATCCGGTGCCAACGCCGTGAGCCGTGGGAACGTCCGCTCCGCCGAGGACAGTGCCGAATGGTTCGCCCAGCGCAACGGCATCGCGGACACCGGCTCACCCACCACCGTGCAGGACGGAGACGCCAAGGTAACGACCTGGGGCGACGCCTCAGGTATCACTCCCGGTGGCTCTCCCGACGACAGCACTGTCCGGCTGATCGCCGTGGACCACAGCGGGCACTCCTTCCCCACCTCCACCGGCAACTGGGGCAACTCCGGCGGTGCCCGCTACGACGGCCCCGGCGCGATCTGGGACTTCTTCAAGTCCGCAACCTCCTAGCAGCCGCTCCCCGACCGCGCCTGGACCACGCCACAGACTCACCCGTCGAAATTGTCGCCCTCCCAGGTAGGCAAAGGGCCCGAAACGCTACCTGGGAGGGTGATCGGGCTGCATCGCGCTGGAAAAGGTGGCGGTAGAGGTCACCAACCCCACCGCCTAGTCCAGCCCCCAGTTCCAGTCCTTCGTGGCGGTGCGCAGGTGCGCGTAGGAGCGCACGGTGCGTCCGTTGAAGGCGGCTGAGGCCGGCGAGGTGCCCGCCACCGTCCACTCCGGCGGGTTCTCGGCACCGGACAGGGCCCACGCTGCCTGGCGGGCCGCACCCAGGGCCACGTATTCCGCGGGGTCCGGGACCAGCACGTCCACCCCGAAGATGGACGGGGCGACCGCGCGCACCGCGGCCGAGCGTGCGCCGCCGCCGATGAGCAGCACGCGGGTGGCCTCCACACCGGTGGCGCCCACGAGCGCCTCCACGGCGTCCTTCATGGAGCACAGCAGTCCCTCCACGGTGGCGCGGGCGAAGTCCTCGCGGGTGGTGGCGGTGGTGATGCCCTGCAGGATGCCGGTGGCGTTGGGACGGTTGGGGGTGCGCTCGCCGTCGAGGTAGGGCTGCAGCACCAGGCCGCCGGCGCCGGGGTCGGACGCCAGGGCCAGGTTCTCGAACTCCTCCCAGTCCACGCCGAGCAGGCGGCGTCCCATGTCCAGCACGCGCGCGGCGTTGAGCGTGCAGACCAGCGGGAGGTAGCGTCCTGAGGCGTCGGCGAAGCCGGTGACCATGCCCGCGGAGTCGTGCACGCTGTCGGGGACCACGGCGGAGGCCACCCCGGAGGTGCCGATGGACACGCTCACGTCGCCGGGCTGCAGCGCCAGGCCCAAGGCCGCGCCCTGGTTGTCGCCGGTGCCCGCGCCGATGACGGTGCCACGCTCGGCCGCAGCGGCGTTCACCGATGCGGCGACGACCCCGACCCGCTCATTCGGCCCGGCCAGACGCGGCAGTTCGACGTCGTGGCCCAGGGCGCGCTCGGCGAGCTCGGGCAGCCAGCGTCGTTCGCGGGTGCTGTAGTAGCCGGTGCCGGACGCCTCGCCGTGGTCGGTGACCTTCTCGCCGCGTTCTGAGAGGTGCCAGGTGAGGTAGTCGTGCGGGAGCAGCACGCTGGCGGTGCGCGCGGCGTTCTCCGGCTCATGGTCGCGCATCCAGCGCAGCTTCGAGGCGGTGATCGAGGCGACGTAGCGGCTGCCGGTCAGGTCCACGCAGGCCGCGGGGCCGCCGAGTTCGTCGATGAGTTGCTCGGCGGCGCGTGCCGAGCGGGTGTCGTTCCACAGCAGGGCGTCGCGCACGACCTCCCCGTCGGCGTCGAGGGCGACCATGCCGTGCTGCTGGCCGGCGACGGACACCGCGTCGGCGCGGTCCAGCAACCCGGCGGTCGCCTGCTCCATGGCGTCCACCCAGGCCCGCGGGTCGACCTCGGTACCGTCGGGGTGCGTGGCGCGTCCCTCGTCGACGACCTCCCCGGTCGCCGCGTCCACCAGCAGTGCCTTGCAGGACTGGGTGGAACTGTCGATTCCCAGCACGAGTGCCATATCAGTTGTCTCCTTCGATCTCTCCGAGCACGTGGAGGGTCGCTCCCGTGTTCTCCAGCAGGGCGCGGTCGGCGTCACTGATCTCATTGTCCACGACGACGTGGTCGAACTCCGTAACGTCGGCGATCTTGAACACCCCGGGGGCACCGAACTTCGTGGAGTCCACGACCAGCACCTTCACCGGGGCGGTGTCGAGCAGGGCCCGTTTGGTCTCGGCGGCCTCGGTGTCCGGGTGGAAGATCGCCGGCCCGCCACCGGCGGAAGGACGCACCGCGGTGGTCGAGACGAAGACCACGTCCGCCGACAGCCGCCGCAGCTGCTCGGACGTGACCGCCCCCAGGAAGGAGTCGGTCTCCGGGATGTACTGGCCCCCGCAGCCGATCAGGCGGATGTTGCCCGCCCCCGTGCGCTGCCGGTGCAGGCTCATCGCCGCCAGCGAGTGGGTGATCAGCGCCGAGGGGCTGCGCTGCGGCAGCAGGGTGACCAGGGACTCCAGGGTGGTGGAGTCGTCGACGGAGACCACCGCCCCGTCCTCGACGAGTTCGGCGGCCAGGGCGCACAGTCCGCTCTTGACGTCGCGGTGCAGTTGGCGGCGCTGGCCAACCCCCAGCTCGCTCATCGAGGGGCTGACCGAGCGGGCGCCGCCACGGACCCGTTCCAGCAGGTTCTCGGCGGCGAGGTGGTCGAGGTCGCGGTGCACGGTCATCGGTGAGACCTCGAAGTGGCGGGCGAGGTCCTCGACGCGGGCGGTGCCGTGGCGGGTGACGTAGGCCACGATGTTCTCGCGGCGTTTGTCGGGGCGCTTGTCGGCTCCCGTCGCAGGTGCGGGCTGTGACGTTGGGGGCATGGGCGCAACATTAGCACGGGGGCGATGTGAAGTAACCCCCGTTTTCAACATTTTTTTGTTGTAAGTGGTGACTTTCTAACATAATGGCGGTAGGTTGATCGCATCGGGCCACCAGGTGTGACCCACATCCCTCCCGCCTGACGCTTCAGGAGCACAGATGACTTCCAGCACCACACAGCCGGACACACCCCGGCTGCTCGAACGCCTCGGCATCCCCCGGGCACTGATCTGGGGCTTCGTGGGCCTCACCATCTTCATGATCGGCGACGGCGTCGAGACCAACATCCTCGAGCCCTTCCTGCGCGACGACCACGGGTTCTCCACCTCGCGGGTGGGCACCCTGGTCACCGTCTACGGCATCTCCGTCGCCATCGCCGCCTTCTTCGCCGCCGCCCTGTCGGACCTCTGGGGCCCGCGCCGGGTGATGATCCTGGGCGTGAGCGTCTGGGTCACCCTGGAGCTGGTGTTCCTGTGCCTGGCACTGCCGACGTCCAACCCGTGGCTGATCTTCATCACCTACGGACTCAGAGGCTTCGGCTACCCGCTGTTCGCCTACGGGTTCCTGGTGTGGATCACCGCGGTGGCCCCCGCCGAGGACCGGGCCACCGGCGTGGGCTGGTTCTACGTGAGCTTCTCCGCCGGCCTGCCCACCCTCGGCGCACTGACCGCGACCGTCTCACTGTCCCTGCTGAACCTGGACTTCTACCAGACGCTCTGGCTGTCGCTCTCCCTGGTCATCGTCGGCGCGTGCATCGCCCTGTTCGGCGTGCGCGAGCAGGTCGGACGCAAGCCCCTGGTCGACAACCCCGAGGAGGTCAGCGCCACCCTCTCGCGTGGCTTCAAGCTGCTGGCCCGGGACAAGCGCGCCCGCCGGGTGACCTACATCCGTACGATCAACTCGGTGCCGACCTACGCCATGGCCGTGTACTTCCCCGCCTACTTCACCGACGAACTCGGCTGGAAGCTCGGCTGGTTCCTCATCCTCACCACGGTGATCTACGCGGTAAACCTCCCGTTCAACCCGCTCTACGGACGCATCGGCGACCGCTTCGGCTGGGCCACCACCATGTTCTGGGCCGGTGCGGTCGCCTGCGCCGTCACCCTGGCCGCGGTGTACTTCACCCCGCTGATCGGACGCTCCCTCGGCCTGCCCGACCCGCTCGTCTACGGCGTGACACTGGCCTTCGGCGCCCTGTTCGGCGTCTCCCTGGCCGGCTACGTCCCGCTCTCGGCGATCGCCGTGGCGATCGACCCGGAGCACCCGGGTGCGGCGATGTCGACCTACAACCTCGGCGTCGGCGCCGCGGTGGCCGTCGGCCCGCTGCTGGTCGCGGTGTTCCTCCCGCTGGTCGGCGCCACCGGCCTGACGCTGATCATGATCGGCCTCTACCTCTTCGCCGCCTACCTGTCGCTGACCCTGCGCGGCAACCAGCCCGGCTTCGACGGCGTGCCCGACAACGTCCCTGAACCCCTCGCGGAGAAGGCTGCCGAAGAAGCAGCCCGCCAGAACTGACCCACTCCACTCCACAGCACACACCCACAGCAAGGAGAACTCCCGTCATGCCCACCCTCAGCACCTCCCTCCTCCCCGACGTCCCTGAGATCACCGCGCACACCGGCAACCCCACCGCCGTGCCGTCCTACGACCGCTCGCAGGTCACCCCGGGCATCGTGCACATCGGCGTCGGCGGTTTCCACCGCGCCCACCAGGCCATGTACCTCGACCGTCTGATGAACCAGGGCGAGGCGCTGGACTGGGGCATCGTCGGACTCGGCGTGATGCCGTCCGACGTGCGCATGCGCGACGCCCTCGCCGGCCAGGACCACCTCTACACCCTCACCACCAAGGCGCCGGACGGTTCGGAGGACGCCCGCGTCATCGGCAGCATCGTCGACTACGTCTTCGCCCCGGACGACCCGGCGGCCGCCGTGGCGATGCTCGCCGACCCGCAGATCCGCATCGTGAGCCTCACCGTCACCGAGGGCGGCTACAACATCGACCACGTCACCGGGGAGTTCGTGGAGGACGCCGAGCTCATCGCCGCCGACCGCGCGGCCCTGCGCTCCGGCGACCACGCCTCGCTCAAGAGCTTCTTCGGTCTGGTCACCGCCGCACTCGACGAGCGCCGCCGCGCCGGCGTCGCGCCGTTCACGATCATGAGCTGCGACAACATCCAGGGCAACGGCGAGGTCGCCCACGCCACCTTCGTCGCCTTCGCCACCAGCGTGGACGCCGAGCTCGGCGCCTGGATGGACGCGTCCGTGGCCATCCCCAACTCCATGGTCGACCGCATCACCCCGGAGACCACCGACGCCGACCGCGAGGACGTCGCCGCGCGCGGCTACACCGACGCCTGGCCCGTCGTCGCCGAGGACTTCACCCAGTGGGTGCTGGAGGACAAGTTCACGGCCGGACGTCCGCCCTACCAGGACGCCGGGGTCCAGCTCGTCGACGACGTGGTCCCCTACGAGCTGATGAAGCTGCGCCTGCTCAACGCCTCCCACCAGGGCCTGTGCTACTTCGGCCACCTCGCCGGGCACCGCATGGTCCACGACGTGATGGCGGACCCGCGCTTCGGCGACTTCCTGCTGGCCTACATGACCGACGAGGCGACCCCCACCCTGCGACCGCTGCCGGGCGTGGACCTGGACGACTACCGTCGCACCCTGATCCAGCGCTTCGGCAACACCGCGGTCAAGGACACCGTGGCCCGGCTGTGCGCCGAGAGCTCCGACCGCATCCCCAAGTGGCTGCTGCCGGTGGTGCGCGAGAACCTCGCCGCCGGACGCCCCGTCCGCCTCTCCGCGGCGATCGTGGCGTCCTGGGCACGCTACGCCGAAGGCGTGGACGAGGACGGTGCACCGATCACCGTCGTCGACCGGATGGCCGACCGACTCAAGGAGTCCGCCTCGCACAACCGGGAGGACGCCCTGTCGTTCCTGCGTGACCGGGAGGTGTTCGGCGACCTGGTGGACTCCCCCGAGTTCACCGCCGATTACACCCGGGTGCTGGAGTCGCTGCACACGGTCGGCGCCGAGGCCACGCTGGACATGCTGCTCGCCGAGCGCTGATCCTCCTCCCACCCCGTCCCTCCGACGGGGGTGATCTGTATGGCAGGTGGGGCGGGGGTGGACCGGTACCCGCACGGGCTCTTGTCGCGGTTGTTTCCTCTGTAGTAAGTTCGGTACGGCCCGCTACAGTTAAACGTAGCCTACGGTTAGAGACGTTTCACCAACACCACCGCCCGGCGAACTGCTCTCCACGGCATTCCCACCCCGTCGCCGGGCCAGGAGAGGATCCCCCTTCATGCTGCACACCGCCCGCCGCTCCACCGGACGTACCGTCCGCCGGACCCTGACCGCCACCGTGCTCGCCGGTGGCCTCGTTCTCGCCGGCTGCTCCACCGATGACTCGGACAGCAGCTCGGACGACACCAACTCCTCCGACAGCGCCGAGGGTGGCGCCGAGGAGTCCGAGGTCACCATCGACAACATGTACGGTGAGGCGACCTACAACACGAACCCGGAGACCGTCGTCGCGATCGGTACCGCCGTGGACAACCTGCTCGCCCTCGGCATCACCCCGGACGTGATCGTGGAGCGTGGCGATGACGCCAACGCGGACTGGAAGAACCCGGACCTCGAGGGCGTCGAGCGCATTGCCGTCTCGGAGGACTTCCCGCTCGAGGAGGTCGCCGCCAAGGATCCCGACTTGGTCGTCGGCGACACCTACCGCATCGACGAGGACACCTACAACGAGCTGTCCAAGGTCACCGACGTGCTGCCCGGCATGGACGAGGACGCCAACTGGGAGCCGCAGCTGCAGGCCCTGGGCGAGATCTACGGCCTGGAGGACAAGGCCCAGGAGGTCATCGACGCCGACGAGGAGGCCTTCGCCTCCGCACGTGAGGAGTTCCCCGGCCTCGAGGGCAAGACCGCCCTGACGGTGCAGGACCGCGCCGGTCAGTTCGGCGTGATCGCCGACCCGGAGAACATCGCCAACAAGTTCTACTCCCGCCTGGGCATGACGCTGCCGGCCTCCTTCACGGACGGCTCCCTGAACGTCGACGCCGATCGCGCGCAGATCTCCTACGAGCGCGTGTCCGACCTGGCCGCGAACTTCATGGGCATGTACGCCACCGAGGGCATGGACAAGATCCGTGCCATCGCCGGCTACAGCCAGCTGCCGCAGGTCGAGTCCGGCGCCGTGGTCGAGGATGACAAGGCGGTCATGGCCGCGCTGAACATCCCGTCCTCGCTGTCCAACGCGTGGCTGCTCGAGCAGCTGCAGGACCAGCTGCAGATCGTCTCCGACGAGGACGCCGTCGACGCCGAGTAGTTGATTCGACAGTAAATGTAGTGGGGAGATACTTTCCCACTACAGAATGAGGGCCCGGGATCAGATTCTGATCCCGGGCCTTCTCATTGTCTGCAGGCCTTCACTGCCGTCCGTCGAGGGTCAGCGGATGACCTTTCGCACGGTGGTCTCCTTGTCGCCGAGGTACTCGCGGCGGAAGTAGCTGTCGAGCAGCGAGCTGCCGAGGGACTTCTTGCAGCGCTGACGTGACGTTCCCTGGCCCGTCTTCCCGAACAGGGCACCTGGGCTCTTGCCCTTGCCCGCCCGGCCGGCGGCGCCCTTCTGCCCTGCTGCACCGGCGGCTCCCGCCGCTCCTGCCCCGGCTGCCATTCCATTACCGCCGGCACGTTGTCCGGCGGCGTTGTTGCTACCGGACACAGGGGCCGCCCCGCCTGCCGCCGGGACTCCTCCCCTGGCACCAGCGCCTCCGTGTGCGGCGCCCGCCCCCGGACTGGACGAGCCACCGGCTCCGGCGAGAGGCATGGCACCGGGACTGCGGGGTGTTGCGGTGCTGACGCCTCTGGGGAGAAGGGGTTGGGCCACGGACCCTGGCACGCCTCCGCGCAAACCGGTGGTGGTCCCTGGGGCCGCCGTCCCCGGGGTGACGGTCGGTGTCCCGCGTCCGCCGACTGCTCCGAGGGCCTGGTTCTGCCCGGCGACCATGGATGTCGGCGAGCCTGCCTGCGCGCCACCGGGTGCGCCGTAGGCACCGCCTGTGGGCCCCATCGGCGATTGCCCGACGGGTGCTGCCTGGTTCGCCGCCGCTGGGGCCGCCCCGATCTGGCTGGCTTGCTGTGCGACGGCGTTGGGCTGCGCGGCGGCCTGGGTAGCAGCTGGTGTCGCTGCGCCACCGGCGACCTGGGTGATGGCTTCTTCAGCTGCCATGGTCGCTGCCCCCGCGGAGGTCAGCGCCCCACCACCGGTGTGACTGGTCACCGGTACCGAGAGGTTGGTGACGAGCGGCCGGGCGGTGTCGAGCGCGGGCTGGAGGTAGCCGGCGACGAATGCTGCGACCTGTGCCTGGGATTTCGCGGCGATGGCCGCGGCCCCGGCACCTCCGGTGGCTGCTCCGGCCGCGGTTGCCTCTGCAGCCAACTCGAGCTCCATGGCGACGAGTTGGGTGTGCGCGGCCGCCCGGATCGGCGGCAGCTGCAGCATGGAGGTCGCCATCGCCGTGGAGTTGGCCGAGACGACAGCGCACTGTTCCGCGATCGTCGATATCCCCGCGTAGATGTTCGTGAAGACTTGCTCCTGTCAAGGCGTCGGGGCAACAGTGTCGGCTGCCAGCAATTCCATGAACTTCTCGTACGGGGTGTAGCTTCCCAACACCCCACGCGGGATGTTGTTGATCATCGCCGCGACCCGATCTACCTCCGCCTGCTCGGTAGGCAACGCGGTGCCCTTGTCCCAAAACTTGCGGGCCTCCCGGTTGATTGACTCGTTGGTTCCACGCTGGCCTGGACTGTAGGCATCGGCAAAGAACACATCCAAACCTGACTCCCGGGTCAGGCGGGCGTGCTGGGCCATTTCAGTACCTCGGTCCCAGGTCAACGTCTTAAACAACGCCTCGTTCAAGCCTGATCCCAGCCCGTTGACCGTGTCGATGAGCACGTCAGCCAACCCGCCGGAATCCTTCCCCAGTGGTAGTGCCTTCATGATCACAAACCTGCTGGTGCGCTCCGCCAGGGTCGCCACAGCAGTCTTCCCATTTTTGCCGATGATCAGATCCCCCTCCCAGTGACCGGGCACGGCCCTACCGGCGACCTCAGCAGGACGGGTGTGGGGTCAAGTCCTGGGAAGTGGTGTATCTCCCTTCCGCTGAAACAGTGCGTCTGAC
>JAKDIS010000126.1 GCA_030450335.1 Corynebacterium sp.
AGCCGTAGTGGGCCTCGGCGTCCTCACGCATCTCGTAGCGTCCGGCGGGGATCTCGGAGATCCCCGGCACCGCACCCGGCATCACCAGAGGCAGCGCGGCAGGCGCGGCAGGCGTGTCCGTCTTCACCGACGCCTCCCGCTCCGCGGCACCGGCCTCCGCCACTCCCCCGCCCAGGGCGACCGGTGCACCGGCCGTCGCGGACTCCTCCGGGCCCAGCTCCCCGAGCTCCACCTCACCGTGGTCGACCCCGTCGGTCACCTCGAGCTCGGCGAGGTCCGCCAGGGCGTCGGAGAAGTCGCTGCCCGGGGCCGTGGACTGCAGCTGGAGACCGAGACCGCTGCCACCCACGACGATCCCCGCCGCCGTCTGCCGGGCGCGCAGGGCCTGCGACGACACCAGCGCCAGCGGCGCGTCCTGCGTGTCCTGCTCGCCACCGAGGCGCTCGCCGGCGGCGCGCGCCTGCGACCAGCCAAGGTCGGTGAGGGCGGCGCCCGGCAGCCGTGTGTCCAGGGCATGGCTGATGTTCGAGGTCGTCTGCCCGTGGCGGATCAGCAGCAGTCGGCTCATGCCGGACCCCCCTCGGCCAGCTGCCGCACCCAGTCCCACGACGCCGCGTAGTCCGGCGGCACCGAACCGTCCGGCCCGTCGGCGCCACCGACCCAGCCCTCCTGCGGCCAGGACCCCAGGAACCGGATGCGTTCACAGTAGCGGTGCAGGCCTGCCAGGGCCTCCGACACCGCGGCGTCCTCCAGGTGCCCCACGATCTCCACGTGGAAGTGGTACGTGCCCGCCTTCTCCCGCGTGGGCCGCGACTCGATGCGCGACATGTCCACCCGGCGCGTCGCCAACTCCATCAACGCCATCACCAACGACGCCGGGACGTTCGGCACCTGCAGCACGATGGCGGTCCGGTCGTGCCCCGTGCGGGGCGTGGGTGTCTGCGGCAACCCGACGAGCACGAAACGCGTGTGCGCCCCGGCGACGTCCGCCACCCCGTCCGCCAGCGACTCCAACCCGTGGATCTCGCCCGCCCGGGCCGGTGCCGCCGCGGCGTCCGCCTCCCCGGCGGCGACCGCCGCGGCAGCCGCACCGTTGGAACTCGCCGGGGCGAAGGAGGCGTCCGGCAGGTGCCCGCCAAGCCAGCGGCGCACCTGCGCCTCGGCGACGGGGTGCGTGGTGAACGTGCGCACGTCCTGAAGGCGTGTGCCGGGGCGCACCAGGATCGAGAAGACCACCGGCACATCGTGCTCGCGCAGGATCTGCACCGGCACGCCCGAGGCCAGGGAGTCAAACGTCTGGGTCACCGGGCCGTCCACGCTGCTCTCCAGGGCGACCACGGCGCGGTCGACCTCGCCGGAGCGCACCAGGTCCAGCGCCGCGGCCGGGGAGCTCACCGTGCGGTGGACGACGTCGGACGGCAGGTGCCCGGCGCCCGTGAGGTTCAGGACGGCCTGCTCGGTGAACGTGCCGCGGGGCCCGAGGTAGGCGACCTGCGTGGTGGCGGGAGATGCGGAGGGTGTGCTGGCCGGTGGGGCGGTCTGCTTCATGCCACCAACCTACCGGGGCGCCGGTAGTGTGTCCGACATGAATCCCTCCCCGCGCACCACCGAGGCGGTGACGGCCCGACTCGACCGCGCCTGCGCCCGCACCGGACTGACCCCCGCGGAGCTCGGGGTCGCCAGGATCTACGACCGACCCCACAGCGACGACACCGAGTTCGGCCCCCTGCGCGGGGTGGACGTCCTGGTCAAGGACCTCAACCTCGTCGCCGGGGAGGTCACCTCCTTCGGCTCGTTCGGCAACGACGTGGTCCCCACATCCCACGACACCGCCGTGGCCCGCCTGCTGCAGGACGGCGCCCGCCTCGTCGGCGCGAGCGTGACCGCCGAGTTCGGCGCCACCGTGTACACCGAGCCGGCGCACGGGCCCGGCCCGGTGAACCCGGTCGACCGGCGGATGACCACCGGTGGTTCGTCCTCCGGGGCGGCCGTGGCCGTGGCGCGCGGCATCGTGGACGTCGCCCACGCCAACGACGGCGGCGGGTCGATCCGCGTGCCCGCCGCCGCGGTGGGACTGCCCGGGCTGAAACCCGCGCACACGGTCGGCGGCGGCGTGCTCCCCAACCCTGCGGCGCAGGGGGTGATCGCCCGCGACCTGGAGCTCACCGGACGCGCGCTGGGCATCACGCACGGTGGTGCCACCGGTGCCGGCGCTTCCGCACCGGGCCGTCGGCTGAACCTGGGGCACACCAACCGGCCCTTCCACACCGACACCGCCGTGGACCCCGCCGTGGCGAACGCGACGGCGGCCGCGGCGTCCCTGCTGGTCACCAGCGACGCCATCGCCGGGGTTCGTCCGGTGCCCGCCCCCTACCCGGTGGAGCACTTCGAGGTGTACTCGCGCATCATGGCCGCGCGGTGCCGGGACCTTCCTGACCCGTCGACGGTGATGCCCGGCTGGCTCCGGCAGCAGGGCCGGGCGCTGAGCCCCGCCCAGGTCGCGGACTCCGCGGCCGCCGTCGCCGACCTGCCTGCACAGGTGCTGGACGCCTGGGGTGCCGGGGACGCCGACGCGCCGGTGGACGTCGTGGTGACCCCGATGCTCGCTTGCGCCCCACCGCCGGTCGGCGCCTTCTCCCGCTACTCCGCCGCCGGTGACCCCGCCACCGACTTCCTCGCGCAGACCGCGTGGACGCCGTGGGCGACCCTGTGGAACCTCACCGGTTGGGCCGGACTGTCCGTCCCGCTGGTCACCCCGGAGCATGCCGCCGGACGCTGGCCGGTGTCCGTCCACCTGGGCGCCGTCGCCGACCGCGCGTCGGCCGCCGACCTGCTCGGCCTGGCGTCCCACCTGCAGGACGCCGTCCGGCGCATGATCGACGCCGACCCTGCCGTCCTGCAGGCGCTGACCCTCGACGGGCCCGGCGACATCACCCGGCTGCTCCAGGACACACCGTGACCTCGGTGACTGGCACGCAGGTGGCCTCTGCCGGGCCCGCCGACCGTCGGGCGATCCGGTGGGAACTGCTCATCGTCCTGGCGGTGACCTTCGGTGCGTCCGGCGTGCGCTCGGCCCTGCGGCTGCTGGAGGCCGCGACCCGACCGGAGAACCTCAACGAGCAGACCACCACCCTGAATGCCCGCCAGTCCACGCTGGCGTGGCTGGACCCCGCCTTCCAGCTGATCTCCACCGGGGTACTGGTCGCCTGGGGCGGGCTCGCCCTGTTCCTGCTGCTCCGCCACGTCCCACCGACACTGTCCCTGCGTCCCCGGTGGCGCGACGCCCTGCCCGGCGCGGGACTCGCCGCGCTGATCGGGGGTACCCGGGCTGGCGTTCTACGTGGGTGCGGTGCAGCTGGGGCTGTCGAAGGAGGTCGTGCCGACCGGGCTGGACCGCAGCGTGCAGGACCTGGTGCTGCTGGTGCTGAACTCCTGGGCCAACGGCTTCGCCGAGGAGATCCTGGTCGTGGCGTGGCTGTGCTGCCGGCTGCGCCAGCTACGCGTGCCGTGGGTGTGGGTCTTCCTCGCCTCCGCCGTGCTACGCGGGAGCTACCACCTGTACCAGGGCTACTCCGCCGGCCTGGGGAACATGGTGATGGGTCTGGTGTTCGTGTGGTTCTTCTACCGCACCGGCCGGGTGTGGCCGCTGGTCATCGCCCACGGGTTGATCGACACCGTGGCCTTCGTCGGCTACCAGGTGCTGGGGTCCACGCCGGGGTTGTGACCGGCGGCGCGGACGACAGCATCGGAAGCCCTGGACAGGTGCGGCTCAGCCGAAGACGGTGAGCTCGCGCTTGACGACCTTGCCGATCGGGTTACGCGGCAGCGGCTGGTCCATGAGCACCACGTCGCGCGGGACGGCGGGGGCCATGAAGTTGTCCCGCACGTGGTCGCGGATGTCGTCCTCGCTGACGCCCACGCTGCCGTCGGTGACCACGTAGGCCTTGACCCGCTGGAACTTCTCGTCGTCCTCCACGCCCACGCAGTAGGACTCCGACACCCCGTCGACACGGTCGATGATGTCCGCCACCGAGGTGGGCCAGATGTTCTCGCCGCCGACGATGATCATGTCGTTGTTGCGGCCGAGCACGCGCAGCCGCCCGGTGACCGGGTCGACGACGCCCTTGTCGCCGAGGTCCAGCATGCCGTCGCGGTACTCAGGCTTGTCCCGGTCGCCCAGGTAGCCCTTCATGGACATGGCGTTGTGCGCGTGGATGATGCCGACCTCGCCGGGGGCGACCTCGCGGCCGGTCTCCGGGTCGAGCAGTTCCAGGCGGCCGTTCCACACGCGGTGGCCCGCGGTGGTGGGGTCCTCAGCCAGGTCCTCCGGGGTGGCGTAGGCGACGAGCAGTCCCTCGGTAGAGCCGTAGCCGCTGGACAGGATGTTGCCGTAGCGCTCCTGCAGACCGCGGACCAGGTCCTCGCTCATGGCGTTGCCGGCGTTGAGGATCCAGGTCATCGTGGACAGGTCGTAGGAGCCGTCGTCCTCGGCGAGCACGTCCTTGAGGAAGACCGCGGAGCTCAACGTGCCGGTGCACTTGTAGTCCTGAATCTGCTGCAGCACCACCTTCGGGGTGAACACGCGCTGGGTGACCAGGGTGCAGCCGGCGGTGATGGCGAGCACGGCCGCGCCCCAGCCCAGTACGTGGAAGAGGCTGGCGGTGAGCTGCAGCCGGTCGCCGGCCTTGACGTCCAGTCCCTTCAGGACGGGACCGAGGACGCCGACCGGGAAGCTGGGCTCGCTGTGCGCCACGGCCTTCGGCGTGCCGCTGGTACCCGAGGACATGAGCACCACGCCGCCCTGGCTGGGGCGGGAGGGGAACCGGTCGTCGGCGGCCCCGGGGTTGGCCCAGAAGTCCTCGATCGTGGGGTAGTCGATGTCCGTGCGGTGGCCCTCCGCGGCGTCGGCGTGCACGAGGGTGGCGCCGAAGTCGGCGAGCTCTGCCGGGTCCTCGGGGAAGCGGTCGTCGAACTCGGAGTCGTAGAAGATCACGTCGAGCTCGTGCTCGCGGACGATCTCGGCGATCTGGTGCTTGCTGGCGCCGACGTTCAGCAGGAACACGGTGAAACCGAGGTAGCCCTTGGCGGCCAACGGGAAGAGGAAGCCGCGGCCGTTGCGGGCCATGATGCCCACGCGGCTCTCCGAGGTGATGCCGTGGCTGGCCAGGGTGTGCGCGGTGAGCCGGGAGTAGTTGGTGAGCTCCTGGTAGGTCAGTTCACCCTGGTCGTCGACCAGTGCCAGGCGGGAGGGGAACCGTGCGGTCGATCCCTCGAGGAGGCCGGCGAGGCTGGTGCCGTAACGTCCCAGGGCCTTGGCGACGCCCAGGCCCCCGGCCGGTGTGGACCCCTTGAGGAATCCGGTGTCTACGAAGGCCTTGGCTCCTTTTACAGCGCCTTTGAGGTCATAGGACAGCTGCTCGAACACTGTCTCTCCTTTACGTGGGTTGTTGGTCGTGTCTGTTCACGGAAGATGTTCACGGGGTCCGCCACGGGCCCGGGTGTCCCGTGCAAGGTACGCCGGGGCGGGACGTGGCGAAAGTCAGGGTGCGGTCGGCGGGCGGTCGGCGGCGGGCGGGAAAAATTACTTTCGTCCACCATACCGGCGTACGGGTGCTCTACGTTACCCGCAAGTCCGGATCGCCCCGCCCCCTCATGTCACTTGCGCAACATAGGTAACTTTAACCCCAGGGGTTACATTCCCGCAGATTAGCGGTTAAAGTCACGCTAATGTAACGTCGTTGCCCCGGGGAACGGTTGAGGAGACCGGATCCGTCCACGACCTGTCGGGGACACGTCGGGACACCACATGACACGTTTCACGAGAGGAACCTCAGCAATGAGCGCACGACACCGCACCGCGTCGCGGGCAGGACGCCGCATCGCCGGACTCGCAGCCGCAGCCGTGGCCACCGTCGCGGCCCTGTCCGGGACGTTGCTCTCGGCACCGGAGAGCCAGGCCGCCCCCGGCAACACCGTGGTCCTCGGCGACTCCGTCGTCGCCAACCCGGACATCTACAACTACCTGGCCGGCAAGGGACTGCCCCTGCCCGACCCGATCCTCAGCGGCTCGGGCTGCGGCACGGACAACCGGTTCACCAACTCCTACGCCCAGGCGTCCAACAAGAACGTCGACAACTACTCCTGCGCCGGCGGCTCCTACCGCACCGGCGGCATGCAGGTCAGCGAGCAGGCCCGGCGCGCCCAGGCCGGCGGCGCCCTGAACGCCGGCACCAGCGAGGTCGTCATCTGGGCCGGTGCCAACGACACCTACCCCTACATCCTCGGCGACAAAATGCCGGTCTCCCAGATCGAGTCCCAGCTGCGCGCCTCGGTCAACCGCACCGTCGCCCAGGTGAAGGCAGCCGCACCGAACGCGAACGTGAAGGTCCTCGGCTTCCCGCACATCACCAATGGTGCCGGCCAGGTCTGCCCGATCAACGTGATCCCCAACGTGCAGGTGCCCAGCGCCTTGTTCCAGGTCTCCGACATCGAGTGGGCCCTGGAGCGCGCCCTGCGCGCCGGTGCCAACGACGCCGGCGGCCAGTTCGTCGACCTCAAGGGTCCGAGCAACGGGCACGAGATGTGCTCCAACGACCGGTGGGTCGTCGGCCTGATCGACACCACCTCGCAGCGTCGCAACCTGCCGCTGCACATGACGGACGTCGGACTGCGCGCCATGGGCCGCGCCGCTGCCGCCGCCTGACACCGGACGAACAGCCCTCCTGACGCGGGGCCCGTCGGTCAT
>JAKDIS010000127.1 GCA_030450335.1 Corynebacterium sp.
ACGTTGGCCGAGGATCCCGGCGATTCGTTCAACATACGGCCGGACGTCACCGTCGTTCACGTCCGGACCGATCAACCACAGGAAACCACCGAGCTTGCCCTGCCATCGCAAGGGGTAGCAGCACCGCGCACGCAGGCCGAGTTCCCGGTTCTCCGGAATCATGATCCTGCCTGTCGCGGTCCGTATCCCGAACGAATGGAGGTACTTGTGGACCCGTCGGTCCATGTCACGGGTCAGCACCACATTGACCCGTGGCCCGTCCTCGTCACCGAAATGACGGCTTGAGGCGATCAACCGTCCCTCTGGATCGTCGATGGCGATCGACCGACGCAATGTGTTGGCCAGTTGGTCGAGTAACGGCTGAACATCCGTCACGGTAATTGCCCTCCCGGTGCATCATCGGCGGACCGTCGGGGTGGTGCGATCCTCTGACCAGCGGGGCGCGGGTCGATCCGTACACACGACGGCGCACAAGCCAGGGATCACAGACTACCAGTCGCCCGCGACCTGAACTTCCACGCTCGGAGGCACGGTGTCCATGCTCGTGTGTCTCGCACTGACAGAAGCATCCTACCGGTGGGTGCCGCCGCGCTGGCGGCGAGGAGGACCCGATCGCGGCGATGGCGTCGGCGGGCGCGCTCGGCAAATACGTGGTGATCGGTTCCGGCACCAACGGGCAGGCCTTCGACAGTCAGCTGACCGCATCGTGGAAACCATCGAACCCGTTCACAAGTTCATTCTCGTGGTGCCCTACGGCTACGTCAGGGGCATCGTCCCGGCCGCGCAGTAGGCGATCAACTGCGCCGCCGCGACGCCGGCCGGTCCTACTACGCCAACGCGGTGGAGGAGGCCTGCGCCAGGCCGTCAGCTGCGGTACGTGACCCGTCCGGTCACTTCGCCGAGAGGCGGTCTCGCACCACGGCGAAGCCCTCGGCCCAGGCCAGGAGGTCGCGCAGCAGGCCGGCGAACGGGGCGGTGGAGGTCTCCTGCGGGGTGAACTCCCCGTCGGTGGCGTCGGTGAAGATGGAGAAGGAGGCGGTGTCGCGTACGGTGGCCGCCTTGAAGTTCGCGAAGACGGAGCGCCACGCCTCGACGGCGCGCACACCCTTGTCGGCCCCGTAGGAGACGAAGGCGACGGGCTTGTGGGCGAACTCGGAGCCCACGAAGTCGATGGCGTTCTTCAGCGGACCGGGCACGCAGTGGTTGTACTCGGGGGTCACCACGATGTAGCCGTCGAAGGGCTCCAGGGCCGCACCCCAGGCCTTGGTGTGCTCGTTAGCGTACTTGTGTGCGCCACCGGGGATCTCCTCGTCGAGGACGGGGAGGTCGTAGTCGGCGAAGTTGACCACGGTGCTGTCCACGTCGGCGGCGTCGAGCTGCTCCTTGACCCAGGCGACGACCTGGGGGTTGAAGGCGCCGGGACGGCTGGAACCTGCGATGATGCCGATGCTGGTCATGGTTGTGCTCCTTGGGTTCTTTCGGGGTTGCCTACCCGCACGACGATACCATAGTTGACACGTCAACTACTTCTGAGCGTGGTCCCGTGCGGCGCGCGAGCACACCCACCGGTACAGGCCCACGACGATGCCCACGAACAGCAGCACGCCGACCCAGTGGGAGGCGCCCTCCCAGCCCGCCGGCATGATCGCCAGGGCGTCGGAGTCGCCGGAGGCGGCGATGATGCCGGCGTTGAGCACACCGAAGAGGCTCTCGCCCACGATCAGGCCCGTGGCACCCAGCACACCCAGGCGCTTCGCCGACTCGGCGTTGGAGCGTCCATCCGCCCAGCGGTTGTAGAACCAGCCGATGAACGCACCGATCGGGATGATCAGGGTGAGGCTGACCGGCAGGTACATGCCCATGCCGACGGCCAGCGGCGGCAGGCTGAAACGCTTGCCGGAGGTGCGGGTGAGCACCTCGTCGACGATGATCACGCCGATGCCGATCAACGCACCCAGGCCGATCAGGCCCCAGTCCAGCGAGTCACCGAAGATGCCCTCGGCGACCGAGGACAGCAGGCCGGCCTGCGGGGCCGCCAGGGCGTCCGGACCCGCACCCGGGGTGCCGGCGAAACCGAAGGCCGTGGCCATCAGACCCATCACCGGCGGAATGATCAGGGACCCGAAGACCACGCCGATGATCAGGGCTGTCTGCTGCTTCCACGGCGTCGCGCCGACGAGCTGACCGGTCTTGAGGTCCTGGAGGTTGTCGTTCGAGATCGTGGCGACACCGAAGACCACCGTGGCCGTGAACAGCGTGTAGGCCACCAGCGCGGTGGGGTTGCCGCCGTCGTCGTTGCCGGTGACCAGCTTGATCAGCAGCGCCGCGAGCAGCACCACGATCACGCCGACCCCGGAGATCGGACTGTTGGACGAACCGATCAGACCGGCCATGTAACCGCACACCGCGGCGATGACCAGGCCCAGGACCAGCACGAACAGGATGCTCAGGGTGATCAGCGGGCCGGTGTGGTGGCTCACGCCGGTGCCGCTCAGGAAAGACCACAGCAGCCAGCCGATCGGCAGCATCAGCGCCAGGACGGTGACCACGAGGACCTTCACCGGGATGTCGCGCTCCGCCAGGGCGACCTCCTCGCCCTGCTTCCGGGCGCGCGAGGCCGCCAACGAGGCGGTGATGCCGCGGATGACCGGGCCGATGATCTTCACCAGGGTCCAGACCGCGGCGATGGCCATCGCACCGGCGCCGACGAAACGCACGTCGCTGGCGAAGGTGTCGGAGACGACCTCGGAGATGTCAGCGACCACGGGGACGTCCCCGCTGGTGAACACCGGCAGCAGCACGCCGAAGGAGATCACCAGGCCGACGATCATCGCGATACCCACCGTGGGGCCCACGAGGTGGCCCACGCCGATCAGCGCCAGCGACAGGCTGCCGCCGGCCATCGTGCCGCCCGCACCGATGCGGAAGGTCCCGGCGACCTCGGACGCACCGACCTTCAGCGCGGAGAGCAGGGACATGCCCGCCGACGCGAGCGCGCCGACGACGATGGCGCGCAGGCCGTCACGGTTGTCTGCGTTGTCGTCGGCATCGTCGCCCTCGGCTTCGCCCTGAGCGTCATCACCGTGGCCGTGGGGGTCGTCCTCCCCCACCTTGAGCACCTCGGCCGCCGCCACACCCTCGGGAAAGGGCAGGTCGGAGCCGGTGACCAGTGCACGACGCAGCGGGATGGAGTACATCACGCCCAGCACACCGCCGATGAGGCAGACCAGCATCGTCGTCCAGTAGGGGAAGCCCGTCCACCAGCCGATCATGATCAGGCCGGGGAGCACGAAGATGATCGCCGAGAGCGTGCCGGCGGCAGAGGCGATGGTCTGCACGATGTTGTTCTCGGTGATGCTGTGGTTCTGCATCCGCCGCAGCACCGCCATGGAGATCACCGCGGCCGGGATGGAGGTGGCGAAGGTCAGCCCGACCTTCAGGCCCAGGTAGACGTTCGCGGCGGTGAACACCAGGGTGATCAGACCACCGAGGATGACCGCACGCAGCGTCAGCTCCCGGATCGGGGAACGTGCGCTTTTCTGGGTCCTGTTCTGGGTCGTGGTCGAGGCGTTGTTGTCGTCGGCCATGTCGTTGGCTCGCTTTCACGGACGGCGCGGCAGCGTCGTTTCGTCGGAACGTCGGCCGCAGGCGTCATCGGTTCAGTTGTGGGACCTGTGAAACTCTAGTCCCCCGTACCACAGATAGAACAGCGGGCTATACATTCTTTCGCGGCACTACTGGCCCACGGAGTCCCGGAATTCCTGCTCGATGGTCTCCAGTGTCTTGTCCTTGGTCTCAGGCACCACCCGGTACACCCACACCAGGGCGACGAGCTGCAGGCCGACGAAGATGAACACCGTCGGGCCGAAACCGATGGCGTCCATGAGGTAGGGGAAGAACAGGGCCACGCAGAAGTTCACCGACCACTGCACGCCCGCGGCCAGGCCCATCGCCTCGCCGCGCACACGCATCGGGAAGATCTCCGACATGAACAGCCATGTCATCGCGCCCACGGCACACTGCATGATGCCCACGAAGGCGACGATCGCGGCGAGGATGACCCACTTCTTCGCCTCCACGTCGTCCGGCACCACCATCGAGACCAGCGCCATGAGCGTCAGCGTGATCACCGTGCCGGTCAGCCCGCTCATCAGCATGCGCCGCCGGCGTACGCGCGTGTTCAGGAACATCGACAGCAGCATGCCGACCACCCCGGCCACACCGATCAGCAGGTTCACGGTGAAGGCGGTGTTGCCCTCGAACCCGGCCTGGGTGAGGATCGTCACGCCGTAGTACTGGATCACGTTGATGCCGGAGATCTGGTTGATCACCGCCATGCCGAAGCCGATGAGCATCACGCGCCTGATCCACGGTTCGGCGAAGAGGTCGCGGAACCGGCGGGAGGACGCACCGGCGTCGTGGTCGGCGAGCGAGCGCACGCCCTCGACGTCGCCGGCGACCGGGTGGGTGATCTCGTCACTGTCCGGCTTCGGGGAGTTGTCGCTGTAGCGCGAGGTCTCGTAGTCCGGGGAGCCGTAGACCTTCTCCCGGATGGTGCGCAGGGCGTCGAGCATCTCCTCGATGCGCCCGTGGCCGGCGAGCCAGCGCGGGGACTCCGGGACGATGGTCATGCCGACCCACAGGGCGATGGCCGGGACGAGACACACCGCCAGCATCCAGCGCCACGTGCCGCCCTCCTCGGCACCACCGGCACGGGCGATCAACGCGTTGAAGCTGAAGGCGAGGAACTGGCCGAAGACCACCATGAACTCGTTCTGGTTCACCACCCTGCCGCGCAGGTGGGTCGGCGCGAGTTCGGCGAGGTAGATCGGGATGATGCCGGAGGCGGAGCCCACGGCCACGCCCAGCACGATGCGGCACAGCATCAGCACCACCCAGGTCGGCGCGAGGACCGAGCCCAGGGAGCCGAGGATGAAGACCACCGCGACCACGGCGATGGTGCGGTGGCGTCCGACGCGGTCGGCGACGCGCCCGCCGAAGATGGCGCCGAAGATCGCACCGAACTGCAGGGCGGAGGTGACGATCCCCTCGAAGCGTTCCTCCAGGCCCAGGTCGGCGGTCATCGACGGCAGCGCGCCGTTGATCACGCCGGTGTCGTAGCCGAAGAGCAGGCCACCGAGGGTCAGGACGGTGACCGCCGCCCAGAAGCGACGGTTCGGCGGTCCCGCCTTCGGTGGCGGCGGTGCGCTCGGCGCGGTGCGGTCTTTCACGGTGGCGTACTCCTCGTACCGCTCGGCGGTAGAACTGTTTCAGGAACTGATCCTTAACCTGCCACCTCCGGCGAGTATTCCACCAACCCCTCAGAACCGGTCAGTCGGCGATCGCCTCCAGCGGCCGCACCCGCGACGCCTTCACCGCCGGCCACGCCGCGGCCACCACCCCGACCACGCCCGAGGCGACGACCATGCCCACGACCTGGCCCCACGGCACCGCGGTCTCACTGAGCCCCTCGGCGGCGAGCACCTGGAGGAACGCCCAGCCCAGGCCCAGTCCGACGACCACGCCGAGCAGTGCGCCGTAGAGCGAGATCTGCACGGCCTCGAGGGTGATCATGCGCCGCACCTGGCCGCGCAGGGTGCCGACCGCGCGCAGCATGCCGATCTCCTGGCGCCGCTCGATGACGTTGAGCGCGAGGGTGTTGATGATGCCGAGCACCGCCACCACCACCGCGAGCGCCAGCAGCGCGTAGAGCACGTTGAGCATCTGGTCGACGAGCACGGCCTGCTGCCCGGCGTACTCCTCGGGCGTCATCACCTGGACCACGATCTGGTCGGCGGTGGCGTCCTCAAGCCGGTCGCGCAGGGTGTCGGTGCTGACCGAGCCGTCGCCGTCGACGAAGACGGCGTAGAGGTTCGGCGAGGCCCCGGCCCCGAGCTGGGAGGCCACCGGCTCCAACGCCGACCAGGACACCAGGTGTGCGCCGAAGAGCTCGTTGGGTTCGTAGGTGCCCTGCAGCGTGACCTCGCCGACCTCGCGTTCGGGGCCGTCCGGCATGCGGACGGTCAGCGGCAGGACGTCACCGACGTCCCACCCCTCGGACGCGGCGACGTCCTCGTCGGCGACGACGCCCGGGGCGTCCAACGTCACGTCGCCGGCGGTGCCGACGAGTCCGCCGGAGACCGTGGGGTCACCGTCGATGACGCCGGTGCCGCCGCTGTAGCCGCCGACGGTGACCGGCAGGAAGCCGAACCCGGCGGCGTCCGCCACACCGTCGACGTCCCGGACCGCGTCGAGCGCGGACTGCGGGACGGGGAAGGCGCCGTTGGACGGCCCGGCGAGCACGTAGTCCGAGGTCACCGAGTCGCCGATGAAGCCGCTGATCGAGGCCTTCATCGACGCGCCGAGCATGCCGATGCAGGCGACCAGCGCCACGCCCAGGGTGAGGGCGAACGCGGTCGTCGCCGTGCGGCGCGGGTTACGTCCCGAGTTCGTCGCCGCCAGGCGTCCGACCTGGCCGAACGGTGCACCGACGACCGCGCCGATGCCGCGCACCACCGGCACCGACAGCGCCGGGGACACCAGGAACGTGCCCAGGATCACCGCCAA
>JAKDIS010000022.1 GCA_030450335.1 Corynebacterium sp.
GGGGGGGCCGCCACCCCCGTGCCCCTTCCCCGGCCCGGCCCCCCCGCCTGGGGCGCGGCCCCCCGGGACTCTTTCTCTGCCGAGGGTGACTCAGGCGTCGGTCTGATCAGTCTGGTCGGTCTGATCTGCCTGGGTGCCAGTGTCGGTATCGGTGTCGTCGGGACGTCCGCCGCCCATGCCACCACCCATGCCACCCCCCATACCGCCGCCCATGCCACCACCCATACCGCCGCCCATACCGGTACTGGGCTCGGGGGCCTCCTCGCTGACGGACTCCAGGGTCGAGCGGATCGACTCGGAGAGCGTCTCGGCACCGGTGTCGCCGGCGGCGACCGCCCGCTCCGTGAGCTCGTCGAGGGTGTCGAGCGCGTACCCGCTGGCGATCAGCTGGTCGTACAGGTCGGAGTAGGCGCTGTCGTACATCGCACGGAACTCCTCGTTGTCGAGGAAACGCTCCTTGAGGATGCTGCTGCCACTTCCGCCGCCTGGACCACCGCCGCCTTCGCCGTCCTCGTCACCGCCGCCGGGGCCGCCCATGCCGCCTTCGGGCATCTCGCCCATGTCGCCCATGTCGCCCATCTCGCCCATTGCAGCACCGTCGGGCATCTGCGGCATCTCGCCGGACGCAGCGGCGTCATCTGCGGTGCCGTCGGCGGCATCGCCCGTCGCGTCGTCCTGCGTGGTGTCGTCCTGCGTGGTGTCGGCACCCATGCCGCCACCCATGCCGCCGCCACCGCCCATGCCGCCGGACAGCGACATGTTCAGGTCCCAGGACAGGATCGTGAACTGCTCCTCGTCGGCGTCGTACCAGAGGTAGTAGTTGTTGCCCGGGCCGTCCATCGCGTCGTTGTTCGACAGGATCTCCTGCATCGCCAGGTACTCCGCGTAGGACTCCGCGTCGATGTAGTCGTCGAGCTGCTCGGCGAACTCCTCGTCGGTGGACTCGTTGAGGAACTTCAACAGGTTCATCACCGGCTGCAGGTCGTACCCGCCCTCGCTGTTGATCTGCTTGAAGGAGTCCTCGTACTCCGTCGGGTCCTCGCCCAGGTAGTCCAGGGAACCGTCGGCACGCGCCTTGTAGAGCACACCGTTGCCCAACTCGTCCGCCCACGGGGCGTCCGGGGTGTCGAGCACGATGCGCGCCACCGAGTCGCCGCCGTTGACCGACACCGAGGTGAAGCTGTAGTCCTGCGTCGTCTGGCCGGCCTCGGCGGTCATCTCCAGGGCGAGCGCCTCGTTCAACGCCACGTCTGAACCGCTGGTGGCAGGACGCAACGCGATCTCGGTCATGCCCTCGTAGGCGCGACCCTCCTCGTACTCGTCGAAGCTGATCAGCCACGGGAGGTCCTCGGGGGAGTCCTCGGAGAGCTGGATCATGCCTCCACCTCCGCCGCCCATGCCGCCCTGCTCGGCGTCGTCTGCCTCGGTGTCAGCGGTGGTGTCGTCGGCAGCAGCGTCATCGGCAGCGGCGTCGTCCTCGTTCTCGCCGGGACCGCCGCCCATCTCGCCGCCCATGCCGCCACCCATGCCGCCGCTGAGCGACGACAGCGTGGAGTTGCCCTTGAGCCGTAGCCCGACGTTCTCGATCAGCGTCCCGTCGATGGTGATGTCGGCACGGATGTACTCCTTCTCACCCTCGTTCTGGAACGTGGAGATCATCTCGTCGTACTCGGTCTGGTTGAAGGTGATGTCGATGGTGTGGTCGCCGCCGTCGTCGAAGAGGTCGGTGTCGCCCTCGATGTTCTGCGTGATCACCGTCTCGGACACCAGGTCCGAGGTGATGTACGGGCGCACCATGCTGGCACCGAAGACCAGGGCCACGACCACGCACACCGCGATGGCGGTGACGAGCAGTTTCCAGTGGTGGCGCAGCCGCACCGGCACCCGGTGCCGTAGCGGCGTGCGCTTGGCGTTGGTGGAGTCCGTCATGTCACATGTCCGTCTGGTCGTACCCGGTCAGGACGGTGGCCTTCTGGCCGGCGTTGACGACCCGGAGCTCGTTGATGAGGTCCGCGGCCTTGACGTCCTTCTTCAGCTTCGCGGTGTAGCTGTACTCCACCAGCGACCCGCCGCGCACGCTCTCGGTGCTGATCAGCTCGTACTCGGTGGTGTTGCGGATCAGGATGTCGTCGATGACCGGGCTGTAGTCGTCACCGTCGGCGGGGACCTGCAGCTTCACGACCTGACGCTGGACGTCCAGGGCGAACCAGTTGAACCGGTGCATCACCAGGATCACCGCGCAGATCACGACGGTGGCCAGGATCGCGAGCGTGTAGAAGCGGGTACCGCAGGCCATGCCGATGCCCATCACCAGGAAGATGAAGCCCACGTCACGGGTCTCCTTGATGGCGTTACGGAAGCGGACCACGGACAGGGCACCCACCAGGGCGAACGCCCGGGCCACGTTGGAGCCGACGACGAGCATGATCAGGGAGATCAGCATGCCCAGGATGATCAGGGTCTGCACGTAGCCCTGGCTGTAGCTGATGTTCTTGTGGGTGTTGCGGTAGACCCAGGCGACCACGAGGCTGCAGACGAAGGCCAGGGTCAGGGAGAGCAGGACGTCAGCGACGCTGAACGTTCCGGAGAGGTCGGTGAGACCGAAATCGAGGTTCATGGGGAAGTCTTTCTGCTGGTGACGAAAAGTTGGTTGGGGGAAGGGGATCAGTGCACGTGACTGTGGCGGGGCACGTACTCCGCCGGTGCATTCTGCTCGGACGGACCCGAGGTGTCGGACGCCTCGGCCGCCTCGGCGCCCAGCGCCGCGGGGTCGACGTGGTCGTCGTCCGGGGCGTGGAACAACGAGCGCGGCGCCATGCCGTGGGCCTCGACGCTCTGGCAGTACTTCGAGATCCGCTGGACCTGCAGGTCGTGGCGGGCGGCCATGTCGGTCACCCAGTAGGGTGCGCGTTCGTTGACCTTGACCTCCAACACCGCCAGGTCCGGGCGGATGATGTAGCGGCTGTCGGTCTCGGCACGCAGGTCGAAGTCGCGGTCGCGGCCACGTACCCGGTGGTCCAGGGTGACCCGCAGGCCGAGGTCGGCGTCCGTTCCCACGTACGGTTCCCGGCGGTAGCCGGTCATCGCCATGGGACGCAGGTCCAGGCGGATGACCAGGTCCAGGACCTCGTCGATGAAGCTCTGGTCGGCGCCGGGGTACTCCACACGCTGGCGGCGGTCGCACAGGTCCAGGGCCAGGTTGTAGGGCAGCATCACCCGGCGTTTCTGGGTGACACGGTTGACCCGCTGCTTGATCTCCACGGAGACCATCGAGTCGGCGGTGAGCGGTTCGTCGGCCCCGCCGGTCTCGCCGTAGCGGCGGATCCGCAGCTTGCGGCGGAACTTCAGGCCCTCGATCTTCTCGTAGTAGAAGCGCAGGTTGTCGGTGTCGTAGTAGACGCTCCACACCCCGTAGCCGCGTTCGCCGGCGTGCGGGTCGCGTTCCATCCGGTCGGTGAGCTCCTGGCGGATCGCCGGGATCTGCTCGGCGGGCACGAGGTACTTCAGCTCGTAGCGGTTGAAGGAGTGCAGTTTGCCCGGGGCGCGCAGTTCGTGGCTGAGTTTGTTCGGCTTCGTCATGGTTGTTCCTTTCCTCAGGTGTCGTGCTCAGGTGTCACTGAGCGGGAGTTCGGTGACGAGGGTGAAGATGTCGTTGTCCTTTCTGAGCGTGACGGTGCCGCCGGCGGCGGTGACCCGCTCGCGGAGCCCGGTCAGGCCCAACTGGCCGCTGGGCGCGTTCGGCTGGTTCGGGTCGGCCCGCGACGTCGGGTTGGTGACGGTGACCAGCACCGAGTCGTCCAGCACGGAGACGCTCGCGTTGGCGGCGCGTCCGGAACCGTGCTTGTGGGCGTTGGTCAGGCCCTCCTGCACCACCCGGTAGGTCACCTGGCCGACGGTGGTGCCGACGCGGTCCGGGTCGCCGTCGGCGCGCAGGGTGACCTTCATGCCGGTGGCGGTCATGGAGTCGACCAGGGCGTCGAGGTCGCGCAGGCCGGGCTGCGGGTGCCGCGTCGCGGCGTCCTCCCGCAGGTAGTTCAGCAGGACGCCGATGTCGCCGAGCACCTCCCGGGAGGCCGCGCGGATGGTGCCGAGGGATTCGCGGGCCTTGTCGGGGCGGGTGTCCAGGGAGCTGGACGCCACGCCGGCGTTGAGGCTGATCACGGAGATCTGGTGGGCGACGGTGTCGTGCAGGTCCTGGGCGATGCGCAGGCGTTCCTCCGCCACGCGGCGGCGGGCCTCGGCCTCACGGGTCTGTTCGGCGCGTTCGGCGCGTTCGGTGGCCGCCCGGGTGAACTCGCGGCGAGAACGTGCGCTGTCGCCGAGTGCGCCGGCGATGGCGATGCCCGCGGCGATCTGGAAGACCTGCGGGTCCAGCGCCATCTGCTCGGTGGTGAACAGGCTGATCACGGCGACGAGGACGGCACCGACACCGCACAGGGTGAAGGACACGGGACGTCGGGTCTGGTTGGCGACACTGTAGGCGGCGATGATCGCGGCGATGCCCGGGCCGAGGGGCTGGATGTCGGCGAGCAGGGTGCTGAGGTAGATGCACAGTGCGGCGAGGAACACCGACACCGGCACGCTGCGGCGCAGCGGGATCTGCAGTGCGGCGATGAGGGAGAGGATCACGGGGGCGAGCGTGGGGAGCAGCTCGGGGAAGGCCGCCCCACCGGGGCCCGCCATCGGCGGACGCGGGCTGGGGAACGCGGAGGGGATCATGACGAGGATCATGAGTGCCACGTCCCCGGCCCACCGCGGGATGCGGTGCTCCGGATGAGGTCGACTGGTCATGTGACCATTCTTTCCCCGGCGGGGCCGGGGCGAATCCCGCAGACGTGGGATTCTGGCGTACCACGTTCGTGGTACGACGGCAGATACCCGCTAGATCTCGATATCGAAATCGTCGGCGTCGCCCCTGCTCCTGGTAGGACGCCGCGGCGCGCAGGCGCGCGAGGTCGGCCTGCGTGCCGGACTTGCCGCGTCGCCAGTAGCCGAAGACCTGGACCTGGTCCTTCGGCAGCTCCAGGACCTTGAGGCAGTGGTGGCGCACGCCGCGGATGTCCTCGCGCTCACCGGCGGCCCAGAAGACCGTCGTGTCGTCCGAGGGGAGCTCGCCGACGAGGTCGGCCAGGGGAGTGCCCGCGGTGCCGTCGGCGAGGCGGACGTCCGCGCCGGGGAAGTCGGCGGCGTAGGCCGTCGGGTCGCCGTCCGGCACGGCCAGGGTCACGGTGTCCACGGCCACCGCGCGGGCGATCGCGCTGGCGGCGGGGTACGCCGAACCGTCCGCCAGCAGGTGGATGCGCTGTTCGGGGGAGGTGCGCGTCGGCGCGGGGTGCGGACGCGGCCCGGCGAAGGGCACGAGGTCGCCGGGGGTCAGACCGCGCAGCCAGCACATCATCGGCGAGTCCTCGCCGTGCACCACCACGTCCACGTCCAGGGTCGCGGTGTCGCGGTCGAAGGCGGCGACGGTGTACACCCGCCGGCACGTGTCGGGCTGGCCGGTCATCTCGCCGATCGCGTCACCGGGGTCCGGGATCGCCAGACGCACCGCCAGGTTGGTGGGCTCCCAGGCGGCGTGGTCGGTGATGCCGGCGACGTGGCCGGTGACCCGCACCAGCCACGGGTGGCGCGGGGTCACCGAGGTGACCTCCATGGCCAGTTCGCTCAGGCCCCGGGTGTGCTCCTCGCTGCTGAGGACCGAGGTCACGACCTCTTCGTCGGTGCTGGTTGTGGTGCTGTTGTTCATGCGGTTCCTTTCCGGGGGTGTCACAGGTTGCTGAAGTAGGTGTCGAGTTCGTCGAGCAGCCACGGGATGGCCAGCGCCGTCGGCGCGCCGAGGGCGGTGGCGGCGGCGGACTGCAGCTCGGCGGCCGTGCCGGCCTCCACGGACGGCAGTGACGACCAGCCGGAGAGCCCGTCGGGCAGGTCGTCCGGCGTCGTGCCGCGCACCCACACGGCCAGCAGGTCCATGTCGAGCAGGCTGATGTTCTCGGCCGACACCTCGATGCCGCGGGCGTTCGCCTCGCCCTCGATCTCGTCGGCGGTGAGGTCCATGCCCAGGTCGGTGAAGAACTTGTTGGCCGCGTCGTCCTCCGAGGACAGCACGCTGAACGAGCCGTCGGTGTAGGCGGCGTAGGCGAAGCTCGCCCCGTCGACCGCCGGGTACTCCTCGGTGACCTGTGCCATGCGCTCGTCGACGTCGGCGACGACCTCCTCGGCCCGGTCCTGTTCGTCGAGGACGCGTCCGGCGGCGGTGGTGACCTCACGCCAGTCGTCGACCTTGCCGGTGCCGACGGTGGCCACCGTGGGCGCGATCTCCGACAGGGCGTCGTAGGTCGCCTGATCGGGCACGTAGCCGGCGAGGATCACGTCCGGGTCCGTCGCGGCGATCTCCTCCAGGCCGAAGGACTCGATGGCGTTGCCGCCGCCCCCGGTGTTCGTGATCGTCTCGGCTGCGGCCCCGGAGGCTTCGGTGTTCCACGGCACGGTGTCGTCGGTGAAGACGGAACTGATGACCTGCGTGGACACCGGGTGGCCCAGTGCGGCGAAGGAGTCCGACCACGCCTGGCTGAAGCTGATGGCGCGCTCCGGGTTCACCGGCACCTCGGTGCTGCCGTAGGCGTGCTCCACGGTCTCGGTGCTGTTGCTGTTCTCGGCGCTTGCCTCGGTACTGGTGCTGCTCTCGTCGTCCGAGGACGACGAGCACGCCGCCAACCCGACCACGCACGCGCACGCCACGAGCACCGACATGCCCCGTGTTCCTGCTGTTCCCACTTCTTGTCCTCCTTGTAGCTAAGCCTGACCTTGTTTACGGGGGACGAGTGTACGGTCGGACGCATGGCCCGGATTGACCGTATGACGCAACCTGTTGAACTCAGGTTCCCCGTGTTCTTCTGGACGCTCACCGGCTCCGCGCACGTGGTCGTCGGCAGGGGGACGAGCGCCAGCCTGCGGCTCGGCGAGGGGCGCGGCGTGTGGGTCAACGCAGGTCAGCGCCTGCACGTCGACCGTGGACCGGACGCCGTGGTGCTCGGCATGCGCTGCCGTGGCGACGACGCCCTGCCCTTCACCGTGGACGGCGGGGCGACCACCGGGGCGGTGGACGCCGCCTGGCACGACCGGCTCGTCGACCAGTTCGCCTCGAGCCTGGGCTACCTGCAGGAGGAGCAGCGTGGCCCCGCCCCGGCGGCGATGCCCACCTCCACCGGCGCGCGCGAGGCAGCTCGCATCCTGCTCGACGACCTGAGCACGCCCGTCGACGTCGCCGACCTGGCCTCCGCCGTGCACCTGTCGGCGGCCACGCTGCACCGCCGCTTCCGGGAGGAGACCGCGTTGAGCGTGGGGCAGTGGCGGGCGCGGGCCCGGGTCGCCGCCGCCGAGGCGTACCTGCGCGAACCCGGGGCCACCCTGGCGAGCGCCGCGCACCGGGTGGGCCTGTCCTCCGCCTCGGCCCTGTCGCGGCTGATGCGCACGACATCCGTCCCGGTCCGGGCCCCGGTGCAGGCCGGTGCGGCACGCTCGACGTGGCCGCGCACCAACCGGATGCACGTGCTGGTCTGGGTGTACCGCGGCAGTGCACGGGTCTCCGCCGGTGAGCTCACCGTGGACCTCGGCGAGGGGGAGCTGACCTGGCTACCGGCCGGGATCCCGAACGTCGTGCGCATGGACGCCGGCAGCCTCGTGCTGCCGGTCGGCGCACGCGTCGGCAGGACGCCGCGGGCCGGTGGGCCGGTCCGCGTCCACCCGCAGGACGCCGCCGCGTTGCTCGCGGCGTCCGCACGCGAGTACGACCCGATCGAACCCACCACCACGGCGCTGGTGGACGGGCTGTTCTACGGTTACCTCGCCCACGGTTCCGAGGACGACCGGCAGGGCTCGCGGCTGATGACGCGGCTGCTCGAAGAGTTCCACCGCCAGCCGTCGTCGGACCGGTCGGTGGGGCAGTGGGCGGAGCTCCTGGGCTGCACCCGGGACGAGCTGGACGAGGCGCTGGACGGGGGATTCCGCCGGTGGCGGACCTCGGCGAGGATGGGCATCGCCCGCCAACTGCTCTTCGCCGGGGTGGACGTGCGCAGCATCGCGAAGCACCTCGGCTACTCCGGCACCAGTTCCTTCAGCCACGTCTTCGCCCGCGAGCACGGCGTGCCGCCGAGCGGCTACCGGGGCTACGTGTGATCGCCGCCGGTTCCATTAGAGTTGTCGTATGGAACACACTGCGAAGCACGACATCAAGCCCCGTTCCCGTGACGTGACCGACGGCCTGGAGAAGACCGCCGCGCGAGGCATGCTCCGCGCGGTGGGTATGGGAGACGACGACTGGGACAAGCCGCAGATCGGCGTCGCCAGCTCCTGGAACGAGATCACCCCCTGCAATCTCACCCTCAAGAAGCTCGCCGGCTTCGCCAAGGAAGGCGTGCACGCCGCCGGCGGCTACCCCCTGGAGTTCGGCACGATCTCCGTGTCCGACGGCATCTCCATGGGGCACGAGGGCATGCACTACTCGCTGGTGTCACGCGAGGTCATCACCGACTCCGTGGAGACGGTCATGTCCGCCGAACGCCTCGACGGCTCCATCGTGATGGCCGGCTGCGACAAGTCCATCCCCGGCATGCTCATGGCGGCGGCCCGCCTGAACCTGTCCTCGGTGTTCCTCTACAACGGCTCGACGATGCCGGGGCAGGCACGCCTGAGCGACGGTACGGAGAAGGAGGTCACCCTCATCGACGCCTTCGAGGCCGTCGGCGCCTGCCGCGCGGGCAAGATGTCCGAGGAAGACGTGGGAATCATCGAACGCGCCGTGTGCCCCGGCGAGGGTGCCTGCGGCGGCATGTACACCGCCAACACCATGGCCTCGGCCGCCGAGGCGATGGGCATGAGCCTGCCGGGCTCCGCCGCCCCGCCGGCGATCCACCGCAACCGCACCGAGTACGCCCGGCAGTCCGGCAAGGCCGTGGTCGGGCTGCTGGAGAAGGGGATCACCACCCGCGACATCATCACCCGCGAGTCACTGCTCAACGCCGTGGCCGTGGTCATGGCACTCGGCGGCTCGACCAACGCGGTGCTGCACCTGATGGCCATCGCCCACGAGGCGGAGGTCGACCTGAAGCTGCAGGACTTCAATGACGTCGGCGACCGCGTGCCGCACTTCGGCGACCTCAAGCCGTTCGGACGCTACGTGATGAACGACGTCTTCAAGGTCGGCGGCATCCCCGTGGTCATGCGCGCCCTGCTGGACGCCGGACTCATCGACGGCAGCTGCCTGACGGTTACAGGCCGCACGGTGGCGGAGAACCTCGCCGAGATCAACCCGCCGGACCCCGACGGCAAGATCCTGCGCAGCCTGGACGAGCCGCTGCACGCCACCGGCGGGCTGAGCATCCTGCGCGGCTCCCTGGCCCCGGAGGGTGCGGTGGTCAAGACCGCCGGCTTCGACGCCGAGGTCTTCGAGGGCACCGCCCGGGTGTTCAACCAGGAGAAGCCGGCGATGGACGCCGTGCTCAACGGCGAGCTGAAGAAGGGCGACGTGGTGGTCATCCGCTACGAGGGGCCCAAGGGCGGCCCCGGCATGCGCGAGATGCTGGCGATCACCGGCGCGATCAAGGGTGCCGGCATCGGGAAGGACGTGCTGCTGATCACCGACGGGCGCTTCTCCGGCGGCTCGACAGGCCTGGTCATCGGGCACGTCGCCCCGGAGGCCGTGGACGGTGGGCCGATCGCCTTCGTCGAGGACGGTGACCCGATCCGGGTGGACATCCCCTCGCGCAGCATCGACCTGCTCGTCGACGAGGAGACCCTGGCCCAGCGTGCCGAGGGGTGGACCCCGCCGCCGAACCCGCGGCTGCACGGGGTGCTGGGCAAGTTCGCCAAGCTGGTGCAGTCCGCCTCGCTGGGAGCGGTGACGAACGTGTGAGACCGGGTTCGATAGGGTACTTACCATGTCGAACGAAATGTCCCGCGTGGCGCGCGCCGTCATCTCCACCGTCGACGGGACACCCCCGGCGCCGCGTCAGCGCCGCCGGGCGCCCTACGACGTCGCCAAGAGTCTGCTGCTGGGGCTGTTCTGGGTACAGAACATCCGGGTGCGCATCGAGGGGGCGGCCAATATCCCGCTGACCGGCGGGGTGGTCCTGACACCCAACCACCGGGCCTACTACGACATGCTCCCGGTACACGGCCCGATGGTGGTGCGCGGGGACCGCAAGCCGCACGCCCTGCTGAAGAAGGAGGCCTTCGCCAACCGGTGGATCACGAAGCTCTTCGTCGAACTCGGCGGCATCCCGGTGGACCGCACGCCCGGCAAGGGCGGACAGTCGCTCACGGAGGCGGCGGACGCCCTGGCCCGGGGTGAGGTCGTGGCGGTCTTCCTGCAGGGCACCATCCGTCACGAGGAGGAGATCGGCGAGCTGAAGACCGGCGCGGTACGGATGGCCGCGCAGTCCGGTGCCGTGATCGTGCCGGTGGGCTGCTCGGGAACACAGAAACTCTGGACCAGGGGGCAGCGGCCCCGGCTCGGCGGACGCCGGGTGACGGTGCACGTGGTCGTCGGTGAACCCTTCACCGCCAGCGGGGACGTGGGGGAGGACAACCGGGAGCTGCAGGAGCGGATGCAGCAGGTCAAGGACAGGGCAGACAGGGCGGACCAGGCGGACAGGAGCTATTCCGGCAGGTAGTCGTTCGTGGTGGCCGCCGCACCGTCCACCAGTGTGTCCAGCAGGCCGTTGTCGCGCAACCAGTCGGCGTAGTCCGCCCAGGTCTGCGGGTCCTGCACACCGAAGGTGGTGTCGCCGTCACTGTTGCCCTCGCGCAGGATGTCCACGGTGGCGTCGACCATCTTGGCCAGCAGGTCCGGGTCGTATGCCCCCTGGGTCACCGGGGTCATGGCGTCGACCGCCAGGTCGGGGTCCTGCAGGGCGGCGTCGTGTCCGGCGGCGGTGCCGGCGAGGAACCGCCGGACGCGGTCGGCGTAGTCGGCGTCCTGCGCCAGGCGCGTGGGGTTGGCGATGATCACCAGCTCCGCGGAGGAGGGGATGCCCATCTCCGTGGCGCTGAGCGTGGTGATGTCGGTGCGTTCGGCCAGTTCCACACCCTCGATGTTGGGGTAGGCGCCGAAGATGGCGTCGACCTGGTCGCTGAGCAGTGCCTGGTTCAGGTTCTGCTGCACGTTCGGGGTGGTGATCGTGGAGCCGTCGAAGCCGGCCTTCTCGGCGATGAAGTCCAGCGAGGCGGTCTGCGAGGGCGAGCCGGAGGTCGCCACCGTCTTGCCCTCCAGGTCCGCCGGGGTGGTGATGCCGGAGGACTTCTTGGTGATCAGTGAGTTCAACGGGGTGGGGATCAGGGCGCCGACGTTGATCACGTCCAGGCCCTCGGCGCGGGCGAGGATGGTCGAGGTCTCGTAGCTGACGGCCAGGTCGGAGCGTCCCAGGGAGACGTCCTTCGCCGCGTCGGCGGTGTTGCCGGGCAGCAGGAACTCCACGTCCAGGTCCCGGTCCTCGTAGGCGCCGGTGTGCTCGGCGGTGTAGAGGGCCAGGTGGTCGGGGTTGGGGTTCCAGTCCAGCAGCACACGGGTCTGGTCTGCGGAGTCGGAGGCGTCCCCGCCGGATGAGCAGGCGGCGAGCGAGAGCACCGTGGCGGCGGTGACGATCACGGCGGCGGGACGGGAGAGCAGCTTGGAGGGGGTCATCGTGAGCCTTTCGGTGCCCAGGGGCAGCAGAGTCGTTCCAGCAGGGTGGCGGTGAGCAGGAGGAGGGCGGACATGAGGGTGAGGACCACGACCAGGGCGAACACGTAGTCGGTCTGCAGCCGGGGGATGGCCTGCATCAGCAGGTAGCCGATGCCGTCGGAGGAGCCGGTGTACTCGGAGAACACCGCGGCGACCGGAGCGTAGGTCACCGCGACGCGCAGCCCGGCGAAGCCGGCGGGCAGGGCGGAGGGGAAGCGCAGCCGCCAGAACACCGAGACGCGGGTGCCGTGCATGCTGCGCATCGTGTCCACCAGCCGGTCGTCCACCCCGCGGATGCCGGCGAGCAGGTTCATGGCGACGGGGAAGAAGCACACCAGCGCCACCACGATCACCTTCGGCAGCATGCCGTAGCCCAGGGCGATGGTGAGGATCGGGCCGAGAACGATCGTGGGGATCGCCTGCGAGGCGATGAGCAGCGGGGTGAACGCCCGGCCGATGACCGGCAGGTACCCGGCGGCGACGGTGACCAGCAGGGCCACGGCCACCCCGGCACCGATACCGAGCAGGGTCTCCGACACCGTCAGCCACGTCGCGGAGGCCAGCCGGTCGGCCCAGTTGACCTGCAGGGCGGTGAACACCGCCCCCGGTGACGGCAGGACGTAGTCCTCCACCCGGTCACCGGCGGTGGCCCAGAGCCACGCCAGTGCCACGAGGACGACGGTGACCACCGGCGGCAGCACGGTGGTGGTGAATCTGCGGACCATCACGCACCCCCGGCGAGTTCGCGCAGCAGCGCCGAGCGGGCGGCGGCGAACCCCGGGTCGGCCAGGACGTCCTCCCGGGCGCGTCCGCGCCGGCGGTCGAACCAGCCCTCGCGGCTGCGTCCGGCAGGCTCCACGCTCCCGTCGGCCACGAGCACCACGCGGTGGGAGAGCAGCAGGGCCTCGTCCACGTCGTGGGTGACCATGACCATGGTGGTGTCGGTGGTGCTGAGCACCCCGTGCAGCCAGTCCTGGATCTCGGCGCGGGTGATCGCGTCCAGGGCCCCGAGCGGCTCATCGGCCAGCAGCACCGGCTTGTCCGCCAGCAGCGCGCGGGCCAGGGCGGCACGCTGGCGCATCCCGCCGCTGAGCTGGTCGGGACGGTGCCGGGCATGGTGCTCCAGCCCGCACCACGCCAGGGTCTCGGTGGCGCGTTCCCGGGCGGCACGGCGTCCCACGCCCCGGTTGCGCAGCGGGACGGCGACGTTGTCGCGCACGCTGAACCACGGCAGCAGGCTGTCGCCCTGCGGCATCAGCGCACAGTGGGCCAGCCGGGCGTCCGCACCGGAGCCGTCGCGCACGCGCACCGTGCCGCGGGCGGGTTCGAGCAGGCCGGCGACGAGATGCAGCAGGGTGGACTTCCCGCAGCCGGAGCGGCCGATGACGGCGACATGCTCCCCGGCAGGGACGGTGAGGTGCACGTCCGTGAGGACGGCGGGTGAATTCGGGTAGGCGACGTCGACATGGTCGAGCGCCACCGCCGGGACTTCCGGCATGGGACATTCCTCCGCTCATGTGAATGAGTTCAGGTTCAGCGGGTGTGATCTCAGGCCCTGCGTGCAGGGACACCCCGTGTCTGTTGATCTGTGTTCAGTTGGTGACAACATCATAGGCTATCGGTACAACGACCCCGGTGTCCGCCCGAACGACGAACGGAACGCGGTGATGAACGCACTGGGGGAGGAGTAGCCGCATGCGGCGGCGACCTGCGTCACCGGGGCCCCGTCGGCCAGCAGGAGAGTGGCGCGGTGCAGCCGCACCTGATGACGCCACGTGGTGAACCCCATCCCGCACTCCGCCCGGAACAACCGCGACAGGGTGCGTTCGCTCGCCCCCACCCGGCGTCCCAGCGCCGCCAGAGGGAGGGTGGCCGACAGGTCCTCCTCGACGACGCGCTGCACGTCGCGCAGGCGTGGGTCGTGCACCGTGGGCAGCATCGTCGGCGGGGCGTCCGTGGCGACCAGCTGGTCGGTGAGCACGCCGAGGAGGCGGTGCTGCGCGGCGGTGACCGGTGCACCGGCGTCGGCGCAGGCCACGGCGAGCTCCCGGAACAGCGGGGTCGCCGGGACCAGGAAGGGCAGAGGGGGTGTGCCGGGGAACTCCGGCACCCCGACCAGGTGCACCGTGGCGCTGCCGTGCACCGTCCAGCTGTGGACCGTGCCGGACGGGACGAACACGGCCCGCACCGACGGTGTGAACCACGTGCCCTCCGGGACGAGGACCTCCAGCACCCCGGAACTGGCGTACACGATCTGGTGGGTGTCGTGGGAGTGCGGGGTCACGTCGGAGCCCGGGCCGAGGCGACGGGTCTCGGTGGGCGCGGTGGCGACGTGGCGGATTCCTGACATTGGTCGTCAGTCTAGTGAAAGCGCGCCGGGTACGGGGTCTGCGACGGTGGACCCCATGACCCCGCACGCCGCCAGTACCGCCGCCAGCCCCGCCGCCAGACGCAGCGTCCGCCTGCTGTCCTACTCCCACGCCACGGTCGACTTCTACCAGGGCGCGGTCGCCGCCCTCGTCTCCTTCCTCGTGCTGGAACGCGGCTACGGCTACGCCGCGGCGGCCGGGGTGGTGCTGGCGTCCTCCCTGGCGTCGTCGGTGGTCCAGCCGCTGTTCGGCGTGCTCGGCGACCGCTGGCGCATGCGCTGGCTGATCCCGGTGAGCATCGCCGTCGCCGGGGCCGGCATCGCCGCGGTGGCGGTCTCGGAGGCGTTGTGGGTGACCGTGCTGGTCGCCGCGGTGTCCGGCGTCGGGGTGGCCGCCTACCACCCGGCCGCGGCGGGACGCGCCCGGCAGATCAGTGGCAACGACCACGTGGTGATGTCCTGGTTCTCCCTCGGCGGCAACCTCGGTTTCGCCGTGGCGCCGGTGGTCGTCGCCGCCACGGTCGGTGTGCTGGGCCTTCGCGCCAGCCCGCTGCTCGCCGTGCCCGCGGTGACCGGGATCGTCGCGGCCGTGTGGGCCGGGCGCGTGCACGCCGCGCAGGACGCACCGGCCGGTGCGTCCGGTACGGCTGGTGCGTCCGCGCTGCCGGAGGACTGGGGGAGTTTCCTGCGCACCACCGTGGCGATCATGTGCCGCTCGGTGGTCTTCGTGGGCATCGGCTCGTTCATCGTGCTGTTCATGCACGAGTACCGGGGCGTGGGGGACGCTCTGGCCTCTGCCTCCCTGTTCGTGTTCTACCTCGGTGGCGCCGTCGGCACCGCGCTCGGCGGCCACCTCGCCCGGCGGTGGCCGCGCACCATGGTGCTGCGGGCGTCCTACCTGGTGGCCACGTCCGTGATCGCGGGCATGCTGCTGATCCCGGGGCCCGTCGCGTGGATCTTCATCGCGCTGACCTCCGTGGTGCTCTACGTGCCGTTCTCCCTGCACGTCACACTCGGGCAGGACTACCTGCCGCGGCACCCCGGCACCGCCAGCGGTGTGACGCTCGGCCTGGCGGTCTCGGTCGGCGGGGTGGCGTCGCCGGTGATCGGCGCGGCCGCCGACACCGTGGGTCTGGAGGTTGCGCTGCTGCCGCTCATCGCCCTGCCGCTGCTCGCCGCCGCGGTGCTGACCGGGGTGCGCGACCCCTCACGAGAACACCGACAGGGCGAAGACCAGGAAGAGCATCAGGTGCGCCGCCCCGTGGATCGCCGTGACCCGGCGGCCGGTGAAGCTCGCCACTGACAACAGCAGCGTGACCGCCAGCAGCACCAGGTTGGTGGGGGACTCGAAGAGCACCACGTGCTGCCCGGTGGCCATGCCGATGACCAGCACCGCCGGGATCGTGAGCCCCACCGTGGACACCAGGGCGCCGTGGCACAGGTTGCTGACCCGCTGGATCTCCCCGGCGTAGGCGGCGCGCACCGCGGTGATCGTCTCCGGCAGGAAGACGACCATGGCGATGAGCACGCCGGACAACGCCACGGGAGCGCCGGCGCGGGCCAGGCCCTCGTCCAGCAGCGTGGCCATGTCGTGGGAGAGCAGCACGATGGGCAGGACGGTGAGCAGCAGGACGACCGAGCGGGCGATGATCTCCGGGCGGTGCCCGGCGCCGTCGGCGCGCGGCGCCGGGGCGTCCTGCGTGGTTTTCTGCGTGGTTGTTTCGGCGGTGACCTCCCGGAAGTCGGCGGCCTGCGCGCCGGTCTGGCGGTACAGGAAGTAGGCGTAGAGCACCACGGTGAGCAGTGCGATGGTCACCGCCTGGACGGAGGTGTAGGAGCCGTCCGACCCGATCAGGCCCGGCATCACGAAGGCCATCGTGGACAGCACCACGAGCAGGGCGAGGTAGGACGAGGTGCCCGTCCGGTTGGGGGTGAGGTCGCCGTGGCGTGTGCCGCCGACGAGCAGGGCCACGCCGACGACGAGGTTGAGGATGATCATCGACACCGCCATCACCGAGTCGCGGGCGATGGTGGTGTGTTCGCCGGGGCCGAGCATCACCGCTGAGATCAGGATGACCTCGATGACCACGATCGACAGGGTCAGCACGAGGGTGCCGTAGGGGTCGCCGAGGCGGTGGGCGAGGTGTTCGGCCTGGGCGACCACGCCGAAGGCGCAGACGACGATCACGCCGACGAGGCCGACGAGGACGGCGGTGAGTGCCGGGGTCGACAGGTCGCCGTCGAGGACGGGGCCGGCGAGGAGGGTGGCCAGGAAGGTCCCCCAGCCGAGGACGAGACGCGCGACGACGGACGTTGTGAGGGTCTCGCGCAGGGCGGATGCACTGGTCATGATCATGTACCCGGAAATTTCCGCGGGGCCGTCCCTGCTCATGCGGTGTGCCGACGGGTCGTCCCGCCGGAGTTCATGTTCGTGGCCATGGTAGCACCGGTGCGGCAGTGTGGGTGGGGGTGTCCGTCTCCGGTCAGAACGGCAGGAACACCAGCAGCCAGGCCAGCGCGGGGCCGATGAGGACGACCACCCCGGAGTACACGAGCATCTGGCGGAAGAAGCGGTCGCGGTGGGCGGAGTCCACGTTGGCCAGCACCATCGCACCGTTCGTGGAGAACGGGGAGACGTCCACCACGGTGGCGGCGATGGCGATGGCGGCGGCGGTGCCCGCGATCGGCAGGTCGCCGCTGACCAGGAACGGCGCGGCCATGGTGATGGCGATGCCGATCGTGGCGATCGACGACGCCAGCGCCGACACGATGCCCGAGAGGTAGCACAGCAGGAGCAGCCCGATCAGCGGGGCGCCGAGGGAGGACACCGCGTCGGAGATCACGTCGACAGTGCCGGCGGCCTCCAGCACCTCGATGTAGGTGATCATGCCGCCGACCAGCACGATCGTGGACCAGGAGACGTTCGCCAGGGCCGTGTGCGACGCCGCCGGCTTCAGGATCGCCAGGCAGCCGCCGATGACCAGGGACACCACACCGATGTTCAGGCCGAAGATGCCGGCGCCGAGGACCAGCGCGGCCAGACCGACCATGGTCACCACCTGGTACCAGCCGACGCGGGTGTGACGGCGCGTCGTCTGGTCCGTCCGGTCGGTCCCGCCCGTACCGCCCTCCTCGTCGGCCCTGACGAGCTCGAGGTCCGCGCGTGCCCGTGCGCCGAAGAGCTGGCGTCCGCCGAGGAAGAGGTACACGATGCACCCCATCAGCACGTTGAACCCCAGTGCCATGAGGAACAGCGTCCACTGGTGGTTGCCGAGGTCGTTGCTGCGCAGGAAGTCGTTGACGTAGATGCCGTAGACACTCAGCGGGGAGAGCAGCCCCGCCATGCCGCCGTGCACGACCATCATGCCCATCATCAGCTGGTTGATGCGGTAGCGGCGGGCGAAGGGGATGGCCAGCGGGGAGATCACGCCGATGGCGAAGATCGCGCCGATCGACATGAACGCGCCGGTCAGGGCGAAGAAGATCCAGGGCATCACCGCCCGGTTGCCGCGCACGGCCTTCATCGCCCAGTCGAGGATGATGTCGATCGTCCCGTTCTGCTGGGCGAACCCGAAGAGGTACGTCAGGCCCATCAGCGCGATCATCAGGTCCACCGGGAACCCGGCGAAGACCTGGTCGAACACCCCGTCGGCGCCGCCGCCTTCGCCTTCGCCGTCGCCGAAACCGGGTACCGCCAGGCCGACGATGAATGCACCGACCAGTCCGAGGATGCCGAGGTTGACGTTGCGTAGCGTGCCGATGAGGAAGATCAGCACCAGGACGGTGATCGTCAGGACGTGCGGGCTCACGGGACTCCTTGGCGGGTGGCGACGGGTGGATAACCGGGGTCATGGTACTCCGCTTGGTGAAGCTAACGTTCTCGGGGCCGACGCTGGCGCGGGGGTGGGCTTCGGGTCATTCCGCCCCGCGGATACGTTTGCCCCGGTAACCTGCTTATTCATGACGTTGCCCTCCGCGGGAAGGCCCGCGCACCCCTCATCTCTCCTCCCCATACGATCCACCAGACTGGCCGCCGTGCTCACCGCCGGCGCCCTCGCCGCCGTCGGTACGGTCGCGGTCCTGCCACCGGTGGTGGCGGACGCAGCGGAACGTCCTGCGCCGTCCGGCTGCGAGGCGTACGTCCCGCAGGACGCCGCTGAGTCGTCCACCAGCAGCGGTTCCGGGAGCCTCGGTAGCTCCGGCGCCGGGACGTCGCTACCGCAGGACGCCACCGGCGCCCTGGAGTGCCAGGTCCCGTCCCCGTCGATGGGCCGCGAGTTCTCCGTGATCGTGCGCCCCGCGCACACCGAGCAGAACCCCAAGGTCGCCCTGTTCCTGGACGGCGCGGACTCCGGCGAGGTCAACGGCTGGGTCGACAAGGCCGGTGCGCTCGACCACCTGGCGGAGGAGGACAAGACCCTCGTCTTCCCGGTCACCGATCCGTGGACCTGGTCGCAGAACTGGGACGAGGACGCCCCCGGCGACGCCGACGACGCTAAGTTCGAGACCTTCCTCGTCGACGAACTCCCGGATTACCTCGAGAACTCCTTCGACGTGCCGGACGGCGGGCGGGGGACCACCGGTGTGGTCGGGCTGAGCGCCGGGGCCTACGCCACGATGAACATCGCCTCGAAGCATCCCGAGCAGTACAACTCCGTCTACGCGCTCAGCGGAATCTACGACCCTCAGTCGCCGGGAGGACGCTTCGCCATCGACACCAGCGCCACCCGCCTCAGTGACCGCGGCCGGGCTCCCTGGACGTCCGAGGCCAGCCGTGCGGCGAACAACCCGACCCTCAACCTGGACAATCTCACCATGCCGGTGCTGGTCAACGTGTCCACCGGCATCGTGCACCCCGAGGAGCTGCGGAGTGAGAATCCGTCGGCCGCGATGTTCCTCGGCGGGCCAGTGGAGACGGGGACGTTCGTGATGACCGGGCAGCTCCAGGCCGAGACCGTGCGCCGGGGACTGGACAACTTCGAGTTCCGCTACGACATCTTCGGCGGTCACACCTGGCCCACGTGGCGGCGTGCGGCCTTCGACAAGGGCACGATCTGGACGTTCCTCGACAGGATCTGACGGGGAGGGTCGCCGGGGGACGTCAGCACGGGATCCAGTAGCGGCGTTTGGGTACGCTGTCGCCGGGTTTGGTGCGGAGGTCCTAAAGAACTCCTCCGTTGGCCTCGATGACGGCGGCCGATCCGGCGTTGTCGTCGTCGCACGTGAGTAGTGCCCGGTGAATGTCATGGTCGGCGAGTCGGGCCAGGGACTGGCGCAAGATTTCGGTGGCGTAGCCCCGACGTCGGAAATCCGGTGCCACGGCATATCCGATGTGACCGTCGTAGTTCAGCAGGTTCTCGGTGAGGCCGTAGCGGATGGAGGAACGACCTACGAGGGTGGGCTCGGCAGCAATCCCGGTCTCGGCTCCGTGTACTTCTGCGAGGAGGAAGTCTGCGGGGAGCCAACCTGGGGGAAGCTTGTCGCCCCGGTGCTGACACCGGACGCTCTCGAGGAAGTCCGCCCAGTCGGAACGGACGGCACCTGTTTCATCGGCCGGGCCTGCCGAGGCAGCGTTGGGGCTGAGTTGTCCTGCGCCGGCGAGGAAGTCGAAACTCTCGGTGGAGCAGGTGGCGTTCAACTCACGCACGCGGGCTTCATCGGTGGAGACGGGCAGGCGGAGCGTGAGTGGCATGGTGACCAGTGTATTGACGTTGTTGTCGAGCCCTGTCAGGGAGCGACGTTCTGGGCCCGGTTCGCGGCGACGTCGTTCTGGGTGAACTGCCCCTTGCGTCCCCACAGGAACCACAGTGCCGCGCCGAGCAGCGGGAAGGCGAGGATCAGCAGGAACCAGACCGCCTTGCCGCCGCCGGCGAGTACGTCGCTGGTGACGACGCTGACGAGTGCGGCGATGATGAAGGCCAGCAGGGCCAGGGCGATGACGCCGAGGACGACGAGTAGTGCGATGGCCCAGCCATCGGACAGGCTTCCGTCGGAGTTGGTGACCGCGGCGAGTGTGTACTGCATTGTTTTCCTCCAGAGGTGGTGGGGATGTATTGCCACCATGATGCCGCTGGGGAGGAGGTCTCGTCGTCAGACCACGGGATGATTCACGGTATGACTCACGGGAGTCGGGACGCCTCGATGAGGTGCCGGCTGGAGTACGCGGTGAACGGACGGCCCGCGCGCATGCCGGCGTCCAACTCCCGCAAGGCATCGGCGTAGCGCTCCACCGAGAAGTCCGGCACCCACCACACGCACTTGCGCAGCAGCCACACCACGGCACCGACGTCGAAGAACTGCATCCGGCAGCGGGCCGTCTCCAGGCGTCGGACGCTCAGGCCGGACGCCTCGGCGGCGGCGACCTCCCCGTCCGGCCCGTGCGGGTCCCGCGCCGCGCGTTCCACCGGATGCGGACCGAGGAAGTACTCGATGAGTTCGAAGCCGGACGCCGGACCCACGTGCTGCGCGAGGTAGCGTCCGCTGGGCTTGAGCACCCGGTGGATCTCCGACCAGTCCGGGGACACCGGGTGCCGGGAACTGACCAGGTCGAAGGACCGGTCGGGGAAGGGGAGCCGTTGCGCCCCGTGCGTCCCGACGACCTCCACGCCCCGGGGACCGAGCCGCTCGCGGGCGCGGTCCGCGTTCGGCGGCCAGGACTCCGTCACCGACATGCGACGTGGCAGGACGCGGGCCTCGTCGACCACCTCACCGCCGCCGGTGTCGATGTCCAGGGCGGCGGCACCGGGATTCTGCGCCAGGGTCCCCAACCGCGCGGACAGCAGGCCGGCGTACCCCCAGGGCGGGCGCTCCTCGGTGGCCCTGCCATCGAGCCAGGAAAAACCCAACCGTCCACGTCGGCGGCCCCGGCCTCGGCGACAAGCTCCTCGAATGACCTCATGGGGCCACTCTAACGAACCGGGAAAGCCCAACCGCACCTTGACCGTGCGGGAATTATCGCACTATCATCGTGCGGAAATATTCGAACGAATGAGGAGAAGAGCATGTCCCCATCCAGGACCTACGAACATCCCGACACAGACGACATCACCATCCACCGCGTACTTTTCGCGCTCAGTGAACCACTGCGGCTGAATATGGTTCGCATGCTCTCCGATGGTGGCGAGGTCGACAGTCTCGAGCTCGGACCCGACCTGCCTCGCTCCACCTTGACGCACCACACCAGGCTCCTCCGGGAGTCGGGCGTTGTCTTCGTCCGTGCGGAGGGGCGCAAGTGCATGATCGAGTTGCGTAGCGATGACCTTGAGTCCCGCTTCCCCGGACTTATCGACACCGTGCTCGGCGGATACGAGGAGGTGGACCCTTGATCCGCAAGGTATGGCCGTTGACCGCCGCCGCAGTTGCCCTGGGTATCGACGCCTACGTCCTCGCCGGCGTCCTGCCGCAGATCGCCGATTCCCTGTCCACCACCGCAGCGATGATCGGACTCGGTGTCACGGCGTTCACTGCCGCGTACGCGGTGGCGGGCCCTCTGTTGTCAGGACGGCTGACCCGGGGAAGCACCGCCCGTGCATTGCTGATCGCGCTCGGGGTCTTCAACCTCGGCAATCTCATCACCACCCTGGCACCTGGCGTGGAAGTATTCCTCGTTTCACGGGTCATCGCCGGTGCAGGTGCCGGCATCCTCACCGCTGTCGCCACGGCGACGGCGGCGGCCATGGTGGACGACACCGAACGGGGCCGCGCGATGTCGATGGTGACTTTCGGGCTCTCCGCCGGAACGGTCGCCGGCGTCCCCCTCGGCATGCTGATCGGCGACACAGCGGGCTGGCGGTGGACCATGGCCCTGGTCGTCGCTTTCGGAGTATGCAGCATGGCGGCGCTCGCTTTGCGAGCCCGTCACCTCCCGGTATTGGACAGTGGTGGTGGGCCGGTCTTCAGCGTGCTGCGCTCGGCGAAGACCAGCCTCGGCGTTGTGGCCGCATTCCTTCTCGGTGTCGCGAGCCTGGCGCTGTACACCTATCTCCTGCCGATGGCGGAATCCCGCGGCCTGGACGACTGGGGGTTCGCACTGGTGTGGGCCTGGGGCATCGGTGGGGTCGGGGCAACGGCCCTGATCGGCAAACCACTCGACCGCGTCGGTCCACGACCGTTCCTCATCGCGCTCCCGTTGGTTCTCGCGCTCGGCTTCAGCCTGGCCTGGACCAGTGCGAACCCCATCGTGTGGATCATCGCCGCGGCGCTCTGGGGCGCGGCGGGCTGGGCTACGGTGCCCACACTGCAACAGGCGCTGACGGCCGACCGACCTGCCCAGGCCATGCCGGTCATCGCCTTTCAGATGGCGGCGATGTACCTCGGTTCTGCCGTAGGCGCTGCGGCGGGAAGCGGTCTGCTCAGCGGCGGGGCCGTCGCAGCGGACCTCGCGGGGTGGGCTCTCCTCCCCGCTGGCGGAGCACTGCTGCTCGCCGGTGCCGTCAGCTTGCTGCTAACGCGCGGCGGCGACCCGGTCAGGCCTGCAGGTCGATGAGCACCTTGATGTCGTCGTCCCGGTGGTCGAAGGCCTCCTCGTAGTTCGACAGGGGCACCACGCGGGTGACCAGCGACGACAGCCAGTCGCGGTCGGCGTCGCCGAGGGCCTTGGCCGCGGCCCGCCAGTGGTCAACGTTGGCGTTGACGGAACCGACCACGGCGGTGTTGTTGAGCACCATGCGCTTGCCCGCGGCGGCGATGTCGACCTCCATCGGGTCACCCTCCTGGATGCCGAGCAGGCAGACGACCGGGTAGGGGTGCGCGTGGGTCAGGGAGGCGCCGACGAGCGGGCCGGCACCGGTGGTCTCGATGATGATGTCCGGGTCCACGGTGTCCAGGATCTCCCGGAACTCACCGGTGTGGTAGGTCGCGCCCAGGTCAGCAACCAGCTTCGGCTTGATGCCGTCCTCCACCCGGTCCACGACGTGGACGTCCAGGCCACGCTGCTGGCCGATCAGTGCGGCCAGCAGACCCACCGGACCGGCGCCCGTGATCACCACGGTGGTCGGCTCGTTCCACGCACGGTTGCCGACCCGGTCGACCTGGTCCCAGGCCTTGGCCACGACGGAGGTCGGCTCCAGCAGGGCGCCGGTCTTGCCCAGCGCCCGGTCGACCTTGACCACGAAGTCCTTGTCCACGACCCACTCCTGGGAGCCGAAGCCGTCGATCTCCTTGATGCCGCGCTCGCGGTACTCGCCGTTGCGGCACATGTCGAACTCGCCGCGGGCACAGGCGCCGCAGGGCTCCGGGTCCGGACGGCGCACCACGCCGACGACCAGGTCACCCTCGGCGAAGTCGGAGCCCTCCGGGGCAGAGATGACCTCTCCGAGGGACTCGTGGCCGATGATCAGGCGTTTGTGGCCCTCCGGCGCCCAGCCGTAACCGCCGGAGTTCAGGTCGTGGTCGGTTCCGCACACGCCGAGGGCGAGTCCACGGACGAGCAGCTCGCCGGGCCCCGGGGTGGGGGCGTCGAACTCCTCGACGGTCAGGGAGTCGGCCCGACCTGGTTCTACAGTGATGGCTTTCATGGTTCCTCCTGAAATCGACTATCCGGCGTACTGCCGGACGGGTTGTCCCTGGACGCCGGGTTCGGCGACGTAGACCGCCCCGGCGGTGGGTTGGGTGCCGTCGGGGACGCTCTCCCTGGTCGTGGTGATGAACAAGCGGTCCAGGTCCACACCGCCGAAGGTGCAGGCGGTGATGTTCGTGACCGGCAGGTCCACCTGCTCGACCAGGCGTCCCGAGGGGTCCCGGCACTCCACGCGTGAGCCGCCGTAGACGGCGGTCCACACGTTGCCCTCGGCGTCCACGCACAACCCGTCGGGCCCACCGGCCGGGTCGGCGTCGTCGAGGGTGAACAGGGTCCGTCCGTCGTGCAGGCCCTGCTCGGCGTCCCACGAGAACACCTGCGTCGAGCGGGTCGGGGTGTCGTTGTAGTACGCCAGCGTCCCGTCCGGGCTCCAGTCGATGCCGTTGGAGACCGTCACCGCCTCCAGTGCCGTGGTCACGGTGCGGTCGGCGGCCAGCGCCACCAGCACCCCGCCGCCGGACGCCTGGTCGTAGCGCATCGACCCGCCGTACAGCGTCCCGTCCGGCGAGCAGCCGCCGTCGTTGAAGCGCACCTCGGAGGAGGACAGGACGTCCACCACCGGTGCCAGGTCGGACAGGGCCGGGTCGTCCGCGAGGCGGACGGCGTGCTCGGTGGCGACCACCGCTCCGCCGCCCCGGCGGGGGCGCAGGAACGCGGCGACCGGGTCGCCGACGGCGACGGCGGTGACCGATCCGTCCTGCGCGGCGGTGAGGACCCGACCTGCGGTCATGTCGACGTAGCGCAGCGTTCCGGCGACGGACGAACCGTCCTGCGGCCACCACACGGGGCCCTCGGCGTGGAAAGCGACCGGCTCGGTGAACTGTGAGGCTCTCATAAATCTGAGTGTAGGCACGCCCCGAACGCAGTGTGGTAAGGCTACCCCCGCAGGTATCGCGGGGTAGCGTGGCGGCATGGCGAAAACAGGAGACCGGACGACACGGGAGACACTGCTGCGCAGTGGCTATGCATTGTTCGGCGTAATCATAATCGGACTGGGCGCGGCCATCCTCCAGACGGGTGGGGTCGGCGTCGACCCGTACACCGCGATGAACATCGGCATCGCGGCGTCGCTCGGGTGGACACTGGGCGCCTACCAGCTGCTCAGCAACCTCGTGCTGTTCATCCCCGTGCTGATCTGGGGGCGCAAGTACATCGGGCCCGGCACCGTGATCAACATGGTGCTCACCGGGTTCTTCATCGACCTGTTCACCTGGATGCTCAAGCCGCTGAAGCCCGAGGATCCGTCGATGCTGGTGATGACCATGTTCTTCCTCATCGGCATCGGGGTCTTCGCCTTCGGCGCCAGCGCCTACATGAGCGCCGGGGTCGGAACCGCCCCCTACGACGCGATCGCGCCGATGATCGTGGAGCGCACCAAGCTGTCCTACACCTGGGTCCGCGTCCCGCAGGACGTGCTGATCGTGGTCCTGGCGATCCTGTTCAAGGGCCAGGTCGGCTTCGGTACCGTGATGACCGCGTTCTTCAACGGGCCGCTGATCCAGAACTTCACCGAGAAGTTCAACCGGCCCGCCGTGGAACGCCTCGTGGGAAAGAAGTAGTCAGAACACCGGCCACGGCACCGCCGGCATGTGGCCGCCCGGGGCGGGGAACCGGCCCGCGGCGAGCAGCCGGTCGCACCGCCCGGCCAGGGCGGCGACCTCCGCGACGCTGAGCAGCTCGCCGAGCCGCTCGGCCAGTCCGCCGGTGACGTCGCTGGTGAGGCCGTCGCGCACCGCGCGCACCGCGGCGAGTTCGGCGTCCTGCAGGTCCTCACCGACCCAACCCCACAGCACCGTGCGCAGTTTGTCCTCGGTGTGGAAGGTCAGGCCGTGGTCCACGCCGAACAGGTGCCCGCCGGCGGCGGGCAGGATGTGGCCGATCTTGCGGTCGGCGTTGTTGACCAGCACGTCGAAGAGCGCCATGCGCCGCAACGCGGGGGAGTCCTCGTGCAGCAACGACACCGGCTCGTCGTCCTCGTCGACGCCGTCGAGGACGTGACGCCAGCCGTCGGCGACCAGCCGCGGGGCGTCCGGCGTGGCCACCAGTTCGACCGGCGAGGTGTCGGTGACCGGCTCGCACCACAGCTGCACCATGCCCTCGCCGAACGGGCCGTCGCGCAACCAGGTGCGCGGCACCACGTCGAAACCCAGGGCGTCCGACAGGACGTAGGACGCCACCTCCCGGCGTGCCAGGGTTCGGTCCGGGAAGTCCCACAGCGGCTTCTCGCCGATCAGCGGCTTGTACACCACCAGTGTCCCGTCGACGGTGCCACGGAAGGTGGCGTTCGACGCGGCGACGATGCGCCCCTCCAGTTCGAGCTCGCCCTGCGGGAGAGTACCGGTGACGTCGGAGCTCACGTCACAGCCCGTCGGGGATGCCGCACTCGTGGCCCTCGGGGTCCATCGGCTCACCGCAGCGCGGGCACAGCGGACGCCCCGAGTTCACGATCGCCAACGTCCGGTCCACGAACGCCTTCGCCGCACCCACCGGGATGCGCACCGACAGCAGCTCGTCCGGCTCGACCTCGAGCTCGACCGGCTCATCGGCGTCCACCGACGCCTGCAGCTCCTCGAGCTCCTCGGCGTCCAGCTCCGGCGGGGGAGCGGCTTCGATCACCACCTGCGAGGTCTTCGGGTCCCAGCCCAGGCTGAGCACCCCGACCCGGAACTCCTCGTCGACGGGCATGTCCAGCGGATCATCGTCGACGAGCAGCTCGTCGGTGACGTCCGGGACGTTGAAGGGGTTGCCGTCCTGGCTGCGGAGTTTGCCGAGCAGCTCGGCGATCCCCTCCGCCAGCGCGGCGGACTGCTGCTTCTCCAGGGCGACGCTGACCGTGGTGCCACGGTCGCGGGCCTGCAGGTAGAACGTCCGGTCACCGGGCATCCCCACAGTGCCGACGACGAAGCGGTCCGGCCAGTCGAATCCGTGTGTGGTGGTGGGCATGGGGCCCATTGTAGGAGCCTTGGACGTGCCGGTGCATCAAATAGGTCGCGGAGATCAGCGCGAGTGGCCGGCGCCGCCGCCGACCTGTGCTTCGGTGTCGCCGGTGTTGCTGGCGGCCGTGGCCAGTGCCGCGAGCCAGGACAGGTCGCCGTCGGTGGTGTTCACGCACAGCACGTGCGGCATCGCCGCGGTGTAGCGGATGATCGTCACCGACGCGGGGTCGGCGTGCACACGCTGGAAGTGGTCGAAGGGCATGCCGTAGGCGTCGGCGATGACGGACTTGATGATGTCGCCGTGGCTCACCGCCGCCCACACCGCTCCGGGTCCGTGTCCGGACTCGATCGCGGCATCGTGGCGCCGGACCGCGGCGACGGAACGCTCCTGCATATCCGTCAACGATTCCCCGCCGGGGAACTGCGCGGCGGACGGTTGCTCAATGACCGTCTTCCACAGATCTTCCTTGCCGAGTTCGGCGAGTGAGCGACCTTGCCAGTCGCCGTAGTCGCACTCGACGATGCCGTGCTCGGTGATGAGCTCGGGTGCCGTTGTCTGCTGGTCGATGATGGTTTTCGCGGTCTGTTGGCAGCGCTCCAGTGGGCTGGCGACGACGGAGGCCAGGGGGACCTCGGCGAGGCGTGCGGCGGTGCGGTGGGCCTGGTGGTGCCCGGTGTCGTCGAGGAGGACGCCGGGGGTGCGTCCGGCGAGGACGCCGTCGGTGTTCGCGGTGCTGCGTCCGTGGCGGACCAGGATGACTGTGGCCATGGCGCCGAGGTTAGCCGTGGTGGGGCCGGTCGTGCAGTGGGGCCGATGTCATCTGAGCCATGCCCTGGGGGCATTTTCAGGGCGGGAACTGCCCCGGGGCATGACTCAGGTGACATCGTGGCCGGAGGGGCACGCCACCCCCCCCCGCGCCCCCCCCCCCCTG
>JAKDIS010000128.1 GCA_030450335.1 Corynebacterium sp.
CAAGTGTGACGGGGGCGGGGTGGGGGCCGTTCCCCAATCGGGCCGTAATTGGCGCGGGGTTGGGTTTACCCCGACGGTTCAACCATCCCACGCTCGATTTTTGCCCCTGGCGCCCGGCTCAGCGCCTGTCTAACCGCCTACTTCAGGATCTGGCGGCCCATCACCATGCGGCACACCTGGTTGGTTCCCTCGTAGATCTGGGTGATCTTGGCGTCGCGCATCATGCGCTCCACCGGGAAGTCACGGGTGTAGCCGTAGCCGCCGAGCAGCTGCACGGCGTCGGTGGTGACCTCCATGGCGATGTCGGAGGCGAAGGTCTTCGACCCGGCGGCCAGCAGGCCGAGCTTGTCGCCGCCCTCGGCCTCGCCACGCTCTGCGTTGGACGCGGCGGTGTAGATCATCAGCCGGGCGGCGTCGATCTTCATCTTCATGTCCGCGAGCATGAACTGGGTGTTCTGGAACGCCGCGATCGGCTTGCCGAACTGCTTGCGCTCCTTGACGTAGTCCACCGCGGCGTCGAAGGCACCCTGGGCGATGCCCAGCGCCTGGGCACCGATCGTGGGGCGGGTGTGGTCCAGCGTCGCCAGGGCGGTCTTGAAGCCGGTCCCCTCCTCACCGATGATGCGGTCTGCGGGGATGCGGCAGTCCTCGAAGTACAGTTCGGCGGTCGGGGAACCCTTGATGCCGAGCTTGTGCTCGAGCCCGCCGACGCGGAATCCGGGGTCGTCCTTGTGCACCATGAACGCGGAGATGCCGTTGGCCCCGGCCGCCGGGTCGCTCACGGCCATCACGGTGTACCAGGTGGACTTGCCGCCGTTGGTGATGAAGCACTTGGAGCCGTTGAGGACCCACTCCTCGCCGTCGCGCACGGCCTTGGTCTTCATGCCGCCGGCGTCGGAACCTGCCTCGCGCTCGGTCAGCGCGTAGGACGCCATGGCACCGTTGGCGATGTCCGGCAGGACTTGCTGCTTGAGCTCCTCGGAGCCGGAGAGGATCAGGCCCATCGTTCCGAGCTTGTTCACCGCCGGGATCAGCGAGGAGGCACCACACACGCGGGCGACCTCCTCGATCACGATCACCGCAGCCAGCGAGTCGCCGCCCTGTCCGCCGTACTGGTCACCGACGTGGATGGCGTTGAACCCGCTGTCGTTGAGGGCCTTGAGCGCCTCCTCCGGGAAGCGCTCGTCCTCGTCGACGGCGGCGGCGTAGGGGGCGATCTCCTGCTCTGACAGGCCTCGGATGCTGTCGCGCAGTTCGCGGTATTCTTCCGGCAGCTGGAAGAGGTCGAAATCGGGGTTGAAAGCCATGGACGTCAGTCTCCTGGGGAAAATCGTGGGCAGTGCTCGCACGGGACGTTACCCCGGGGCCGCGGTCCCGCGTGGAGGTACCGTGAACCCGGTGTTGTGATTCAGCCTACACTGGGGGTCATGTCTACCGAGCACCCGTCAGACGCCCCGACCACCCCTCGCCTCACCGCCGGAGGCGCCCACGACCTGCACAGACGTCGTAGGACGCCCCGGCGCGCCGCCGGTGCCGCGTGCGCCGCCGGCGCGGTCGGCGTTCTGGCCCTATCCGTCCTCGCCGGGTGTTCCGACGGCGACGGCTCCGGGTCCGACGCCGGTTCGGACGCCTCGACGAGCACGACGACGCCGACGCCGGTGGCCACCGGCGAACCCGGCGGCAGCGGCGGCGACACTGAAACCTCGGAGGGCGCCGCGGCGTCCGGCGCCGACAGGCGGTGCACCACCGGCGACCTGGACGTCACCGCGGATCAGTCCCAGGGCGCGGCCGGCAGCATCCTGCTGGACGTGGAGTTCACCAACACCTCCGACGGCTCCTGCGCCCTCGCCGGGTTCCCCGGGGTCACCCTCGTCGACGAGGCCGGCGAGCCGGTCGGTGCGCCGGCCGAGCGTGAGGAGAACGTGCCGTCGTCGGTGGTGGAGCTCGCCGCGGGGTCGACCGCGACGTCGGCGCTGAGCATCGGCCGGGCGGAGAACTACGACGAGACCGCCTGCGGCCCCACCCCGGCCGGTGGTCTACAGGTCATCGTGCCGGAGGAGGAGCAGACCACCGTCCTCGACGTGCCTGACCTGACCGCCTGCACCGCCGATGACGTGACGCTGCTGTCCGTCCAGCCCCTGACCGACGGCGCGTGAGACGGGGCCGGCTCCCGGTCCTGCTCCCGCTGCTGCTCGTCGTCGCGCTCCTGGCGTTGCGCGGGTGGCAGCTCAGCCAGCGGACCTTCTACTGGGACGACCTGGTCATCCCTCCGTCCTTCCGTGACTCCGGACTGTGGGCCCCCTACGACGGGCACCTGATGCCCGGCTCGGCGGCGCTGCAGATCGCCGTGGACTCCCTCGCACCCCTGCAGTGGTGGTTGCCGTGCGTGGTCACCCTGGCGGCGACGGCCCTGGCCGTGGGCCTGTGGCGGGTCCTGCTCGGCCGGCTCACCGACCGGTGGGGTCTGCGGGTCCTGGGGTTCACCGCCCTGGTGTTCTCCCCGTTCCTGGGCACCGCCACCGGGTGGTGGTCGGCCGGAGTCAACGCCCTGGCCTGGCAGCTCACCGCCGCAGGTGTCGGCCTGGCGCTGACAGCCCCGCGCGGGGTCGTGCTGCGCACCACGCTCGCCACGCTGGTGCTGCTGGGCGGGTTGCTCATGACGGAGCGGGCGCTGACGGTGGTGCCGGCGGTGCTGGCCGTCGCGCTCGTCCTGCGGGTGCGCCGGGGCCCCTCCCGCGACCGGCTGGTGCTGGTGGCGCCGGCGCTGCTCACCCTCGCATGGGCCGGGGTGTACCTCGCCCTGGTCGGACGTGGTGACGGCGGTGGTGAGGCGCCGGGGCTGCACGGGGTCACCTCCGCGCTCGGCTCCTCGGTGCTGCCCGGCGTCCTCGGCGGGCCGTGGAGCTGGGACCGGTGGGACCCCTCCCCCGCGTTCTCCACGACGTCGACCCTGGTGCAGGTCATCGTGGGCGTCCTGCTGGCCGTCCTGCTCGTGTGGACGTTGGCGCGCACGCGCCGCCGCCCGGCGGCGTTCCTCGCGGCGCTCACGGCGCTGGCCGCGTCCTGCGCGTACCTGCTGGTCGTCCTGCTGCTGCTGCGTGAGGGACGCACCGGCGACGGGGCGTCCGACCTGCTCGCCCGCGGCATGCACTACTACGCCGACTGGTGGTCGGTCACCGTGGTGCTCGTGGTGGCCGCGGCCCCGGTAATGGCACGCACCTGGACCGCGGTACTGGCCGCCGTCCTGTTCACGCTGAGTTCCACGGTCTCGACCGTGACGTGGGTGTCCGCGTGGTCGGACGACGCGACCGCCGCGTACCTCGCCGGCGTGCGGCAGGCCGTGTCGGAGGCGCAGGACGCCGGCACCGTCCTGCTCGACCAGAACACCCCGCTGGAGGTCCTCACCCCGCTGATGTCGCCCTACAACAGGGTCGGCGCGATCGCCGCCGGTGGCGGCGGGGACGGTGTCGGCGACGTGAGCACCGCGCCCACGGTCGTCCTGCCGGACGGACGCGTCGCCGAGGCCCACGTGCTCGACGTCGCACGCCGCGTCCAGGGCGACGTCCCCGACTGCGGCGTCCGTGTCGACGCCGGCCAGCCGCAGATCATCACCGTGGAACCCGCGCTGCCCTTCGGCGACTGGACGTGGGAGTTCACCGCCACCGCCGACCGGGAGCTGACCGTGGAACTGTCCACCCCCAATGGCCTGGAGGACGAGGCGCAGTGGCGGGCGCGTGCGGTGGACGTGGACGTCGACACCGACCTGGTCACCAGGTGGGTCAACCTCTCCGGCGGAGGCGGCACGATCCTGGCGGAGATCGACGGCCCACCCGGCGCCCACGTGTGCGTCGGTGCCGGGGCTGTGGGCGCGCTCACGGCCCGCTAGGCTGGGGAGACCAGCGACGCGACAACGCCCTCGACGAAAGGCACCCCACACCATGTACGACATCGTCATCATCGGCGGCAACGGGAAGGTCGCCAGGCTCACGGCACCGATGCTCGTCGAGGCGGGCAATTCGGTGACCTCCGTGATCCGCTCGCGTGACCAGTTCAACGACGCCCGCGAGACCGGGGCGACCCCGACGGTGGCGGACGTCGAGACGATGAGCACCGACGCCATCGCCGACCTGCTCGAGGGCCACGACACGGTCATCTGGGCTGCCGGCGCCGGCGGCGGGAACCCGGAGCGCACCTTCGCCGTGGACCGCGACGCGGCGATCCGCACCATCAACGCCGCCGAGGAGGTCGGTGTCGGCAGGTTCATCATGCTGTCGTGGTCGGGCTCGTACCTGGACCACAGCTTCCCGGAGGACAGCGACTTCTACCCCTACGCCGAGTCCAAGGCGGCCGCCGACCAGCACCTGCGGGACTCCGAACTGGACTGGACGATCATCGCGCCGAGCCGGCTGACCGACGACCGCGACCGTGGCGGCATCGAGATCCTGCCCGAGGGCGACGGACGCACGGACGCCACCGAGGTCCCGCGTGAGACGGTGGCCCAGACCATCGTCGCCGCACTCGAGTGCCCGCAGACCTCCGGTCGCACGATCCGGTTCAACGCCGGCAACGAGGATCCCCACGAGGCGCTGCGCGGGGTCGAGTGGTGAGCGGCTCCTCCGCACTGGCCGCGCCCGACGTGGCCCTGATCTTCGAGGGCGGCGGCATGCGCAACAGCTACACGGCCGCCTGTGTCAGCGCCCTGATCGAGCACGAGGTCCAGGTCGGCTGGGTCGGCGGCATCTCCGCCGGGGCCTCGCACACGGTGAACATGCTCTCGCACGACGCCGAGCGCGCCCGCGAGAGTTTCGTGGAGTTCGGGGCCGCCCCCGGCACCGGCGGCATCAGCTCCTTCCTGCGCGGCGACGGCTACTTCAACGCCGAGTTCATCTACGAGACCTCCGGGCTCCCCGGCAACGAGTTCCCCTTCGACTGGGACACCTTCACCGCCGACCCGACGCCCTTCCGCGTCGGTGCGATGCACGCCCGCACCGGTGAGACCGTCTACTGGGGACGCGAGGACCTCACCGACCTCCCCTCGCTGATGAAGCGGGTCCGGGCGTCCTCGACGATGCCGGTGCTGATGAAGACCCCCGTCGTCGACGGGGAACCCTACGTGGACGGCGCCCTGGGATCCTCCGGCGGCATCGCGCTGGAAGCCGCCGAGCAGGACGGCTTCAGCAAGTTCCTGGTGGTCTGCACCCGCCCGCGCGACTACGTCAAGCCCGAGGTCAAGTACCCCGGCGCGGTGCGCCGGGTGCTGCGCGACACCCCGGCCGTCGCCGAGGCGGTGATCACCCGCCCGGGCCGCTACAACGCCACGAAGCGTCGTCTCCTGGAGCTCGAGGAGCAGGGCCGTGCCCTGTTGTTCTTCCCCGAGCACATGCGCATCTCCAACACCGAGCGCAAGATCGACAAGCTGCGGGCGTCCTTCACCGACGGTGAGAACCAGATGCGTGACGACTGGGCGCGCTGGGAGGACTTCCTCACCGCCTGAACCCCGGGGTGTGTCGGGCATACCGCGCCGGATCGCCGAAAGCACTGTACAGTTCCCATCATGTACGTCAGGTCCAGCGGGGACGGTGGTCTCCGCCCGTCCGATCTCCCCCGTGTGCTCGCGCACCGCCGCGCGTTGACGGCCCGGCACGTGGTCTCCGAGGCCGATCTCGCCGACTCCACGTGTCAGCTGCACCGGATCGACACGATGATCTCCCACAACGAGGACCGCTCCCAGTCCCCCCTCTCGGCGGTGGCCTGGTCGCTCGTGGTCGTCGTGCTGGCCGTGCTGCTCGTCGGTGGCGGTCTGTGGCTGTTCGCCGTCCCCGGCGGCGGCGCCCAGGTGGTCGCCCAGGTGGCAGCCCGGGTGCTCGGCGGGATCCTGGTGCTCGGCGGAGCGGTCAGCGGCACCGTCTCACTGGTGTACCTGTGGTCCGGGGTGCTGCTGCACCGGCGTGCGCGCCACCAGGACCGTGACTTCCGCGACGCGGTGGGTGCGCTGCTGCCTGCAGCGTCCGGCGCGCAGTCTCGCAGCGATCTGGTCGACCTGCTCCACGAGAACGACGTGGCCGAGCTCAGCGGCCGCACACGCCACGACACCCCGCACTGAGTGAGACCCGAACCCCTACGGAGAAGACCCCATGGCCGGTGGCCTGTTCGCACTGCTCGACGATGTCACGCTGATCGCCCGCAAGGCCGCGGCCAGCACCGGTGACGTGGCCCGCGCGGCCGCCACCACCAGCACCAGGGCCGCCGCCGTGGTCGTCGACGACGCCGCGGTCACCCCCGGGTTCGTCGAGGGGGTCAGCCCCGCCCGCGAACTGCCGATCATCTGGCGGATCACCAAGGGCTCGCTGGTGAACAAGATCATCATCATCCTTCCGGTGATCCTGCTGCTCAGCTGGCTCGCGCCGTGGGCGCTCACCCCGATCCTCATGGTCGGCGGCACCTACCTCGCCTACGAGGGCGCGGAGAAGGTGTGGCACGCCGTCGCCGCGCGGCGCGGTGGGCAGGAGAAACACGCG